>NZ_MWOM01000036.1:0-40115 GCF_012931925.1 Acidovorax sp. SRB_24 | reverse complement strand
GCCGCGCAGCACGTCGGCGTGCAGCTCGGTCTTGCCGGGGCAGTCGCCGCCGACGGCGTTGAGGTGCATGCCGGGCTCGACCATGCCGGGCGTGAGGATGGTGGCGCGCGCCTTGTCGGCGGTGGCCGTGGTGACGATGTCGGCGCCGCGCACGGCTTCGGCCGTCGAGGCCGCGCGCCGCACGCGCAAGGCCGGCGCGGCGGCCGCCAGGTTGCGCACCAGCTTGTCGGTGGCCGCACGGTCCACATCGAACACGCGCAGCTCGGCGATGCCCAGCAGCGCGTGGAAGGCCAGCGCCTGGAATTCGCTTTGCGCGCCGTTGCCGATCAGCGCCATGCTGCGGCTATCGCGCCGCGCCAGCGCGCGGGCCGCCACGACCGAAGCGGCGGCGGTGCGCAGCGCGGTGGTCAGCGTCAGCTCGGCCAGCAGCAGCGGATAGCCGGTGGCCACTTCGGCGAGGACGCCAAAGGCCATCACCGTGGGCAGGCCCTGCGCCGGGTTGAACGGGTGGCCGTTGACGTATTTGAAGCTGTAGTGCGTGGCGTCGGCCACCGGCATCAGCTCGATCACGCCGCGCGCGCTGTGGCTCGCGGTGCGCGCTGACTTGTCGAATGCGGGCCAGCGCGCAAAGTCGGCTTCGATGCGCTCGGCCAGCAGGGCCATGAAGCGCGGCACGCCGATGCCGTGCACGAGGTGGGCGAGCGTGGGCAGGTCAATCAGGCGGGTCATGGCAGCGTCTCCGGGGGCGTTGCCCGATTCTGGCGCGGTGCTGTGCCAACACATAGCCAGCAAAACGGCACAAATGCGGATAAAAATAGCGAAATGCTTCAGGGAGCTGGCGTTATGGGCAAGATGGACGACACCGACCGCGAAATCCTCGGCATCCTGCGCGCCAACGCGCGCACGCCCGTCGCCACGCTGGCGCAGCGCCTGCGCGTGTCGCGCGGCACGGTGCAGAACCGCCTGCGCAAGCTCGAAGACAGCGGCGTCATCGTCGGCTACACGGTCCGGCTGCGGCCCGACTCAGAGCCCCAGCGCATCCGCGCCTGGATGAGCATCGCCGTCGAAGGCAATGCCGCCCCCGAGGTCATCCGCGCGCTGCGCGGCGAGCCGCTGGTCGGCACGCTGCACACCACGAACGGCCGCTGGGACATCGTGGCCGAGCTGCGCGCCGAAAGCCTCGAGGCCTTCGACAGCGCGCTCGGCCGCATCCGCCAGACGCCCGGCATTGCCAACACCGAGACCAGCATCCTGCTGTCGACCTACAAGGCCTGAGCGGGCCGCGCCGGGGCGGCATTGGCGCCTGGGCGACAGCAGGGCAGGGTTTTCGGCCTATCGCGGCCGCCGCAGGTGCGCTGCAATGCGGCCTCGCTTCTTTTTTCACCCTGACACAAGGAGACGCTATGCAGCGCCGCCATCTCATCCAACTCGGTGCCACCGCCCTGGTCGCCACCGCCCTCGGCGCCCAGGCCCAGGCCACCGGGTTCCCGACCAAGCCCATCAAGCTCGTGATTGCCTTCCCGGCCGGTGGCCCGACCGACATCACCATGCGCGCGCTGGCCGACAACGCCAGCCGCATCCTGGGCCAGCCGGTGATCGTCGACAACAAGCCCGGCGCTGGCGGCACATTGCCTGCGCAGGCGCTGCAGACGGCCGCCGCCGACGGCTACACCGTAGCGCAGATCCCGCTCGGTGTGTTCCGCCTGCCCTACACCACCAAGATCAACTGGGACCCGGTCAAGGATATCAGCTACGTGATCAACGTCACCGGCTACGCGTTCGGCATCGTCGTGCCGGCCGACTCGCCGCTCAAGACCTGGACGCACTTCGTCGCCTGGGCCAAGGCCAACCCGGGCAAGCTCAGCTACGGCTCGACCGGCACCATGACCAGTCCGCACCTGACGACCGAGTTGATCGCGCAGCAGCTCGGCATCGAACTGCTGCACGTGCCCTACAAGGGCAGCGCCGACCTGATGCAGTCCATTCTGGGCGGCAACATCATGGCCGCGGCCGACTCCACGGGCTTCGCCCCGCAGGTCGAGGCCGGCAAGCTGCGCGTGCTCAACACCTGGGGCGCCGAGCGCTTGGCCAAGTTCCCCGATGCGCCCACGCTCAAGGAGCTGGGCCTGGACATCGTGCAGAACTCGCCGTTCGGCATCGGCGCGCCCAAGGGCACGCCGTCCGCGGTGGTCAAGCGCCTGCACGACGCTTTCAAGCAGGCCATGGAGCAGGACGCCTACAAGGCGGCCCTGGCGCGCTACGACATGGTGCCGATGTACATGGGCAGCGCCGCCTACCAGAAGTTCGCGCAGGACACGTTCGCGCGCGAGAAGGCGCTGATCGAGAAGCTGGGCCTGGCGAAGGCGCAATAACGGCGCCGCGCCCGCAGCGCTTCAGCCGGCCGCGCCGCGCAGTGCCGCGAAATGCGCCTGCAGCAGGGCCGCGAAGCGCTCGGCCATGGCCGAGGGCGCGGACTGCGGCGGGAAGGCCAGCACCACTTCCACCGGGCAGCGCGGCTGCAGCGGCACGGTGCGCAGCTGCGGCGCAAACACCGCAGCCACATACGGGTTGACCACGCCCACGCCCGTGCCTTGCGCGGCCAGCATGCAGATCGTGGCGGAATAGGTGGTCTCGACCGTGGAGGCCGCCGCGATGCCATGCTGCTGCATGGTGTCCTGCAGCTGCAGGTAGATCTCGTCGTCGGCGTGCAGGGTCAGCAGCACCTGGCCCTGCAGGTCGCGCACGTGCAGCGCCTTGCGCGCGGCCAGCGGGTGGGCCGGGTGCATCACGCAGACGGCGTTGCCGCGGTGCAGCGTGGTCGCATCGAGCTGCGGATGCCGCATGGCCATGGTGCTCAGCGCCAGGTCGAACTGGCCGTGCAGCAGGCCCTCGCGCAGCTGTGGCGTGCCAATGGTCTGCAGGCTGACATGCACGTCCGGGTGTTGTTGCAAAAAGGCGTGCACCACGGCCGGCATCACGCTCAGGCCGAGCGCGGGCGTGCAGCCCAGGCGCAGCTCGCCGGTGCCCGACTGGCGCAGCGTGGCCACGTTCTGCTCGATGCGCTCGAGCCCCAGAAAGTGGCGCTGGACGGTCTGGAACAGCTCGCGCGCCTCGTGCGTGGGGCGCAGCCGGCCCTTCTGGATATCGAACAGCTTCAGGCCCGAGGCCGACTGCATCTGCGCCAGCAGCCGGCTGATCGACGGCTGCGTGGTGTGCAGCATGGCGGCCGCGGCCGTCGTGGTGCCGGTCTGCATGACGGCGCGAAAGGCCTCGATCTGGCGAAAGTTCAGGGGGCGCGGCATGGCAGGGCAGGGCGGGAAGACGCTGCGCAATGTATATCAAAACGGTATGGGTGACCGAAGAAATTGAATTTTCAAGAATTCCCGCCGGCTCCTACACTGCATTTTTCCCAACCATGGCGCGCCCGAACTGGCCGCACAGGAGACACACATGAAGATGCAATGGACCCGCAGGAGCGTGGCACTGGGCGCGCTGGCGCTGGGCCTGGGCGCCATGGGCGCAGCCACCGCCGCCGAGCCGGCCTTTCCGGCGCGGACCGTGCGCATCATCGTGCCGTTCACGGCCGGCGGCAGCTCGGACGTGCAGGCGCGCATGCTGGCCGACCGGCTCGGCCGCCTGTGGGGCCAGCCGGTGGTGGTCGAGAACAAGCCCGGCGCGGGCGGCCACCTGGGCGGCAAGTACGTGGTCGACCAGCCGGCCGACGGCTACACGCTCATGGTGGGCTCGATCGGCCTGCACGCGGCCTACGGCATCTACAAGAAGCTGCCGTACAACCCCGCCACCGACCTGCGCCTGGTGACCGTGCTGGCCGAAATGCCGCACGTCGTCGTGGCCTCGCCCGCGCTGCCCGCCAAGGACCTCAAGCAGCTCACCGACATGGCCAAGAAGGCGCCGGGCACGGTCAACTTCGGCTCGGCCGGCGTCGGCTCGTCGGTGCACATGATGGGCGAGCTCTACAAGCTGCAGTCGGGCGCGCCCATCGTGCACGTGCCCTACCGCGGCAGCTCGGCCGCGCTCAACGACCTGCTGGGCGGCCAGATCCAGCTGATGTTCGAAAACCCGCCCACCGTGCTCTCGCACATCCGCGGCGGCAAGCTGCGCGCGCTGGCCGTGACGGGCAAGGAGCGCCTGGCCGCGCTGCCCGACGTCCCCACCGCCACCGAGGCCGGCATCTCCGGCTTCGAAGCGACCTCGTGGACCACGGTGGCCGTGTCCTCCAAGGTGCCGCAGGCCGTGGTCGAAAAGATCAGCGCCGACGTGCGCAAGGTCGTCAACACGCCCGAGTTCCGGAAGGGCCTCGAAGACCAGGGCATGAGCGCCGTGGCCAACAGCCTGGCCGACGCCACGCGCTTCGTGACCAGCGAAAAGACCCGCTGGGACCGCGTGATCCAGGAAGGGCACGTCTCGGCCGATTGAACGCGCACACGGGCCGCGCTGGCGCCCCCTGTGCCTTGTGCTGCCCGGCCCGCTGCCGGGCAGATGCTTTTTTGCTGTTGCATTGTTGATTCCCATGACCCCTGACACCCCCGCCTCCGCCGCCCCGTATGTGCCCTGCCGCCGCGTGGGCGACGGCAGCCAGCACCACTTCTTTGGCTACTACAACAAGTCCAACTGGGACCGCGGCAATCGCCTGGTGGCCGGCCAGCGCACGCCCTGGATGGACCAGCTCCTGACGCCCGATGCGAAGGCCACGATCGGCTACTTCGACACCGGGGACGGCGACCGCTTCCACGCCGTGGGCGAGACCTATGCCTGGAACTGGCAGATGGGCAGCCAGCTGCAGTGGCTCGACGGCGCGCCGGGCCGCCAGCTGGTCTACAACGACCGCACGGGCGACAGAGCGGCGCGCTACCCGGGCTTTGGCGCCGTGGTGGTGGACATCGACACGCAAGCGCGCCGCGTGCTGCCGATGCCGGTCTACGTGGTCGCGCCCAGCAGCGCCTGGGCGCTGTCGGTCGACTACCGGCGCCTGTACGTGACGCACGAGACCATCGGCTACAGCGAAGCGGGCGGCCCGTGCGAGCTGCCGCTGGCGCCTGCGGACGACGGCATCTGGCGCATGGACGTCGCCACGGGCGCGGCGCAGCTGCTGGTCAGCTACGCCCAGCTCAAGGCCTTCCACCATGTACCGTCGATGGACAAGGCGATCCACTGGGTCAGCCACATCGAAGTCAACCCGGCCTCTTCGCGCATCCTGTTCCTGCACCGCTGGACCGAGCGCGTGAAGGACGAGACCTGCTTCCTGCACCGCCTGGTCACCATGAACCCCGACGGTTCGGGCATGCGCCTGCTCGAATGCTCGGACCACCCGTTGCCCCAGCTGGCCGACGATTTCGACCCCGGCGCCGTCGGCACGTTCGACTACGAAAAGTCCGAATACCAGATCTCGCACCCGCTGTGGCAGGACGACGAGCACATCATCGTCTGGGGCCCGCACGCGGGCGAGATCCACTACCACCTCTACCACGATGTGGACGGTGGCGCCGTGCAGGTGATCGGCCGCGGCGTGCTGGTGGAGAACGGCCACATGACCTTCTCGCCCGTGAGCACGCGCTGGATGCTCAGTGACACCTACCCGGACGACCAGACGCACGAGCGCTTCCTGTTCCTGTTCGACATGCAGACCGGCGAGCGCCGCAACCTCGGCAGCTTCTACGCCACGCCCGATCTGAGCAAGGAAAACCGCTGCGACCTGCACCCGCGCTGGAGCCGCGACGGCCGCCAGGTGTGCATCGACTCGGTGCACGAAGGCCAGCGCCAGATGTACATCCTCGACGTGTCGTCCATCGTCGGCGCCTGAAGCAGGCACGCCATGAAAAAGCCCGCACGGTGGAGGCCGTGCGGGCTTTTTCAATTGCAGGAGCTGCCTGCACAGTGCGGGCGCGGGTTTCAAGCACTTTTACTGCCCAAAGCCAACGGATGCCGGCGCTGGTAGCTATGCCTTGGATAGCGCGCTTCAGCGCGTGGACAAGATGGCCTGCACCAGCTCGATGAAGCCGTCGCCGCGCTCGCTCGGCGTGACGTAGCGCGGCAGGTGCGCCAGCTGCGGCACGAAGCGCGCAATGTTGGCCACGCCAAAGCTGTGCGGCATGTGGGCGAACATCAGCTGGTCGTTGGTCGAGTCGCCAATGTAGGCCCAGCGCTCCAGGTCGGCGTCGAGGTCCTTGCCGAACAGCGTGCGCACGATCCAGCGCGCGCCTTCGAGCTTGTTGTGCGCGCCGAACCAGCCGTTGATGTGGATGCTGCTCACCGTGGCGTTCATGCCGGCGGCGCGCATCAGGGCCACGCACTGGTCGATCTGCGCCTGCGGCAGGTGCGTGAATTCGCTGTGGTCGATCGCAATGTCGGTCTCGCGCCCGGCCGAGTCGGTGGCGCGCACGGCGCCGGGCACCGTGGCCTCCATCTCGGCGAGCACCTGCTGCATGCGCGCAAAGTTGCGCGTGCGCGTGGCCTCGTCCTGCTGGTAGAGCCGGTCGAGGCCACCGCCGGCATTGCGGCGCAGCGCCACGGCACCGTTCTCGGCCACGATGGCGTCTACGGGCCAGGCCTGGGCAAAGGGCTCGCTCCAGCCCACGGGGCGGCCCGTGATCGGCACCACATGCAGGCCCGCCGCGTGCAGGTCGGCCAGCGCCTGCACCACGGGCGGCGGCACCAGGCCTTCGGTGGTCAGCGTGTCGTCGATGTCGGTGAGCACGCCCAGCAGCTCGCCGGGGGCCGGCGCGGGCCATTCGCTCAGAGCGCGCAGGAAGGCTGTCATGGCGGCGCGCTCAGTGGTTGGTGTCCAGCGCCAGGCCCGCGTGCTCGCGCAGCGGGTGGAAGTGGATCTTCGGAAAGCGCTCCTGCGCCAGGCGCACGTCGTACGGCGAGGTGCACAGGTAGGCCAGGGTGTTGGCCGCGTCGTGCGCCAGGCGCAGCGGGTAGGCGTCGGTGAAGGCGCGCAGGTCGGCGCTGCTGTCGGCGGTGATCCAGCGCGCGCCCGTGTACTGGCAGCCTTCAAGGCGGATGTCGGCGTCGTATTCGGTCTTGAGGCGGTGCTGCACGACCTCGAACTGCAGCTGGCCGACGGCGCCGAGCAGCATGTTGCCGCCCGCGTCGGGCTTGAACACCTGGATCGCGCCTTCCTCGCCGAGCTGGGCCAGGCCCTGCTGCAGCTGCTTGGTGCGCAGCGGGTTCTTCAGCACCACGGTCATGAACATCTCGGGCGCGAAGAACGGCAGGCCGGTGAACTGCAGCGCCGCGCCGTCGGTGATGGTGTCGCCGAGCTGCACGCCGCCGTGCGTGGTGAAGCCGATGATGTCGCCGGCATAGGCTTCTTCGACCGCCTCGCGGCGCTGGCTCATGAAAGTGACGACGCTGGTCGGGCGCAGTTCCTTGCCGGTGCGCTGCACCTTGAGTTTCATACCGGGCGTGTACTTGCCCGAGGCCAGGCGCACGAAGGCGATGCGGTCGCGGTGGTTGGCGTCCATGTTGGCCTGCACCTTGAAGACCACGCCCGAGAAGCCCTCGTCTTCGGGGTGGATCGTCTTGATGACCGGCTGCTTGTGGACCTGCAGCGTGCTGACGCGCGGGCCCGGCGGCGGCGACATGTCCACCACCGCGTCGAGCACTTCCATCACGCCGAAGTTGTTGACGCCCGAGCCAAAGAACACGGGCGTGAGCTTGCCGGCCAGGAAGGCCTCGTGGTCCCAGGCGGCCGAGGCGCCGACGGCCAGTTCCATGCTCTCGAGCGCATGGTCAAAGGTCTGGCCGAAGCGTGCCCGCAGCCTGTCGGCCTGCGCTAAGGGAATGACTTCAAAGTCCTTCGGGCCGCGGTCGCTGCCCGGGGTGAACACCGTCATGCTCTGCGTGCGCAGGTTGATGATGCCGCCGAACGACTTGCCCTGGCCCACCGGCCAGGTGATGGGGCAGCAGGGCATGCCCAGCTCGCGCTCGACCTCGTCGAGGATGTCGAGCGGGTCGCGCACCTCGCGGTCCATCTTGTTGACGAAGGTGATGATGGGCGTGTCGCGCTGGCGGCAGACCTCGATCAGGCGGCGCGTCTGCGTTTCCACGCCGTTGGCCGCGTCGATCACCATCAGCGCCGAGTCGACGGCGGTGAGCACGCGGTAGGTGTCTTCGCTGAAGTCCTTGTGGCCGGGCGTGTCGAGCAGGTTGATGACATGGTCGCGGTACAGCATCTGCATGACCGAGCTGGCCACCGAGATGCCGCGCTGCTTTTCGATCTCCATCCAGTCGGATGTGGCGTGGCGGCTGGCCTTGCGGCCCTTGACGGCGCCGGCGATCTGGATCGCGCCCGAGAACAGCAGCAGCTTTTCCGTCAGCGTGGTCTTGCCTGCGTCGGGGTGGGAAATGATGGCAAAGGTGCGGCGGCGCCGGGTTTCGGCAAGGAACGGTGCGGACATGCAGGGAGGGGCCGCGCAGCGAAGCGGGCGGCACGGTCAAAAAAAGGTTGGAACCGCCCGATTATCCCCGCGTCGTGTGCCGCGGGCCGCGCCCCGCGTGGCGCGCGGCCGGGCGGCGCTTACTTGGCCGGTGTGACTTCGACCTTGGGCACCGTGATGGTCTTCTCTTCCGTGGTCACGTGGACGTCCGGCGTCTTGACATCGTATTTGGGCAGCGTGACATCGCCCGACTGGGTTTTTTCCACCTCGTACTTGGGCAACGTGACATTGCCTTCCTGGGTTTTCTTCACGTCGCAGGCCGCAAGGCCTGCCAGGCCGATGGAGGCGATGGCGATGGCGATCAGTTTTTTCATGGCGGGGATTCTTTCTGTTCAAGAAGGTGGAACGAAATGCCGGTCACAGGGATCGGCCGGGATCACGCTGTCGATTGAAAGGGCATCGGCGCGCCCCGGCTGTAGGAATGCCGACCGCGCAGGTGTCGGCTGTGGCCCTGCGCTGCACGCGGACTGAGCCGGGTCTGCCGTGCGGCTGTACTAAAATGGCCAGCTTTTCCGAGGAGCGTTGCAGCGCCTCCCACCAGCGTGGGGCGTGAGGCTCGGAACCTGTCCCCCCGCAACGACGCTCATCCACTTCTCGTGTGGTGAGCTTGGCTTTTCTTTCTCTCCCCCGGCAAGTGGTTTTCCTGAATTCGTTTTGGAGCACACCATGAACGCACGCCTGAATACCGACTTGAACGCCGATTGCGCGATCACCGACATCGCCCTGGCCGACTGGGGCCGCAAGGAAATCCGCATCGCCGAGACCGAGATGCCCGGCCTGATGGCCATCCGCGAGGAATTCGCCGCCAGCCAGCCCTTGAAGGGCGCACGCATCACCGGCAGCCTGCACATGACGATCCAGACCGCCGTGCTGATCGAGACGCTGCAGGCGCTCGGCGCGCAGGTGCGCTGGGCCTCGTGCAACATCTTCTCGACGCAGGACCACGCCGCCGCCGCCATCGCCGCCAGCGGCACGCCGGTGTTCGCGATCAAGGGCGAGTCGCTGGCCGACTACTGGGACTACACGCACCGCATTTTCGAGTTCGGCGCTCAGGGCGCTGAAGGCGAAGGTCCGAACATGATCCTCGACGACGGCGGCGACGCCACCATGCTGATGCACCTGGGCCAGCGCGCGGAAAAAGACCTCTCGGTGCTGGGCAAGCCCACGAGCGAGGAAGAAACCATCCTGTTCGCCGCCATCCGCGCCAAGCTGGCCGCCGATGCGACCTGGTACACGCGCAAGTCCGCCGAGATCATCGGCGTGACCGAAGAGACGACGACCGGCGTGCACCGCCTCAATGAAATGAGCGCCAAGGGCACGCTGCTGTTCCGTGCCATCAACGTCAACGACTCGGTGACGAAGAGCAAGTTCGACAACCTCTACGGCTGCCGCGAGTCGCTGGTCGACGGCATCAAGCGCGCCACCGACGTGATGATCGCCGGCAAGGTGGCTTGCGTGGCCGGCTACGGCGACGTGGGCAAGGGCTCGGCGCAGGCGCTGCGTGCCTTGAGCGCGCAGGTCTGGGTGACCGAAATCGACCCGATCAACGCCCTGCAGGCGGCGATGGAAGGCTACAAAGTGGTGACGATGGAATACGCCGCCGACAAGGCCGACATCTTCGTCACCACCACCGGCAACCGCGACGTGATCCGCCACGAGCACATGGCCGCCATGAAAGACCAGGCCATCGTCTGCAACATCGGCCACTTCGACAACGAGATCGACGTGGCGTCGATCGAGAAGTACGAGTGGGAAGAGATCAAGCCCCAAGTCGATCACATCACCTTCCCCGACGGCAAGAAGATCATCCTGCTGGCCAAGGGCCGTCTGGTGAACCTGGGCTGCGGCACCGGCCACCCGAGCTTTGTCATGAGCGCTTCGTTCGCCAACCAGACCATTGCGCAGATCGAGCTGTTCACCAAGCCCGATGCCTACCAAGCCGGCAAGGTGTATGTGCTGCCCAAGTCGCTGGACGAAAAAGTGGCGCGCTTGCACCTGCAGAAAGTCGGCGCCATGCTGACCGAACTGACCGACGCACAGGCCGCCTACATCGGCGTGGAAAAGACCGGGCCCTACAAGGCCGACACCTACCGCTACTGATCCGGCGCCCTTGGCTGATGCGTTTTTAGGAGCTATCAGCGCATACGGAGCAAGGGCTAGAGGCCAATTTGATATAAAACTATCGCCCGTGGGCGAGAGAGTGATGCATGCGCGCAGATGTTTTTTTGGTGGATTTTGGCCATGCGGCCACGCGCTCACAGGCGCAGCGGCTGATTGCGGCCGGTGTGGAGTGGCGCCTGTCGCCGCGCGCGCCCTGGCAGAAGGTGGCCAAGAACGGTGACGACATCCCGAGCGTGGCCGAGGTGCGGCTGCTCGACAGCGCCGAGGCACAGTACCTCTCGCGCGGCGGCCTCAAGCTCGAAGGGGCGCTCCAGGCCACGACCCTGTCCGTGGCCGGCCTGCGCTGCCTGGACGTGGGCCAGAGCACGGGCGGCTTCACCGACTGCCTGCTGCAGCAGGGCGCGGCACAGGTGGTCGGTGTTGATGTCGGCCACGGTCAGCTGCACGAGCGGCTGCGCAGCGACCCGCGCGTCATCTGTGTCGAAGGCGTGAACGCGCGGGGGCTCACACCGGGCGCCCTGCAGCAGGACTGCGAGCTGGCGCTGTCCGAGGTCATCGAGGAGGTGGACGACAACGAGACCCAGCCCGAGGCGCCCTACAGCTGGATGCGCAATGGCGGGCTGGTGGACGAGGAATACGACGACAGCGACGACGCCAAGGACCGAGACATCGAGCGCTTCAAGGCCGAGCGCGCCGAAAAGGCGAAGGCGCGCGCAGCGGGCACGCTGCCCGTCGAGCGCCGCCGCCGCCCCGAGTGCGCAGGCGTTGACACCACGCCGCTGTTCGATGTGGTGACGGGCGACCTGTCGTTCATCTCGCTCACGCTGGTGCTGCCTGCGCTGGTGCCGCTGCTGGCGCCGGAGGGCGCGCTGCTGATGCTGGTCAAGCCGCAGTTCGAGCTGCAACCGGGGCAAGTGGGCAAGGGCGGCATCGTGCGCGATGCGGCGCTGTACGCCGTGGTCGAGCAGCGCATCCGCGACTGCTGCGCCGCGCTGGGCCTGCAGGTGCAGGCCTGGCTCGACAGCCCGATCTACGGCGGCGACGGCAACCGGGAGTTTTTTGTTTTTGCCAGGAGGGGCGCATGAGCGCAACGAACCCGACGCACGCAGGCGGGGCGCCGAGTGCGCCGTTTCCCGTCAGCGTGGAATTTTTTCCGACCAAGACGCCCGAGGGCGCCGACAAGCTGCGCGCGGTGCGCCAGCAGCTGTATGCGCTGCAGCCGCAGTTCTGTTCCGTGACCTATGGCGCGGGCGGCTCGACCCAGGAGGGCACGTTCACCACGGTGCGCGACATCCTGGCCGAAGGCGTGAGCGCGGCCTCGCACTTCTCGTGCATCGGCGCCACGCGCGCCTCGGTGCGGGGCGAGCTGGCCCAGCTGCAGGCCATGGGCGTCAAGCGCCTGGTGGCGCTGCGCGGCGACCTGCCCAGCGGCTACGGCGCGGGCGGCGAGTTCCACTACGCGAGCGATCTGGTGGAATTCATCCGCAGCGAGACGGGGCGCGGCTTCCAGATCGAGGTCGCGGCCTACCCCGAGGTGCACCCGCAGGCGCGCTCGCCCGAGGCCGACCTGCAGGCCTTTGCCGCCAAGGTGCGCGCGGGCGCCGATTCGGCCATCACGCAGTATTTCTTCAACGCCGACGCCTACTTCAGATTCGTCGAGGAGACCCAGCGCCTGGGCCTCGAGGTGCCCATCGTGCCGGGCATCATGCCCATCATGGGATCGACCCAGCTGATGCGCTTTTCCGACGCCTGCGGCGCCGAGATCCCGCGCTGGATCCGGCTGCGCCTGCAGGGCTTTGGCGACGACACGGCCTCTATCCGCGCCTTCGGGCTGGACGTGGTGACCGAGCTGTGCGCGCGCTTGCGCGAGGGCGGGGCGCCAGCACTGCACTTCTACACCATGAACCAGAGCGCGGCCACGCTGGAGATCTGCCGCCGCCTGGGGCTGGGCCTGCCCGGGATCGGCGAGGGCCAATAGGCCTACTGGGAGTGATGTTTTTATGCCACCGGCCGACACGGATTGATACAGGTCAACCGTGCCTTAGCGCATCGGTCATTCAATAGCCATTGGGGATTGTCCCCGGACTTCTTTGGATGAAAGACATGAAAAAACACGCCATCGCCGCCGCCCTGCTGGGCACTGTCCTGAGCTCCGCCGCCGTGGCCCAGCAGGCCGCCGAAGGCCCCTGGATGGTGCGCGCACGCGCCGTGCACCTGAGCAGCGACAACAGCGACACCACCGGCCTGGGCCTGTCGGCCAACCACAAGTGGCTGCCCGAGGTCGACATCAGCTACTTCTTCAACAAGAACGTCGCCGTCGAGTTGATCCTGACCGTGCCGCAGAAGCACACGCTGTACTCGAACGGCGCCGCCATCGGCTCGTTCAAGCACCTGCCGCCCACGCTGACCGCCCAATACCACTTCACCAACCTCGGTGCGTTCAAGCCCTACGTTGGCGCCGGCGTCAACTACACGCGCCTGAGCGCGGTCAACCTGCCTGCCGGCGTGACCGTGGACCGCAACAGCTACGGCCCCGCGCTGCAGGTGGGCGTGGACGTGCCGGTCGCCAAGAACCTGTACCTCAACTTCGACGTGAAGAAGGTCTACATCCGCACCGATGTATCCGCTGCCGGCGCCAAGATCGGCACCTTCAAGGTCGATCCGGTGCTGTTCGGCGTGGGCCTGGGCTGGCGTTTCTGAGCTCCGGCCGGTAGCCGGCCCCGACCGGCCGCCGGCCAGCGGCCGAGGTCCCTTCCCCGCTTCGGCGGGGATTTTTTTGGCCTGCGCTACCATTTGGCGCTTGTTGCCTGCCCTCATTCGCTGTTTTTCCCTGGCCACTGGCCGTTTTTCTCCGCTCGCCGCGGGCTGCGCCGTGCTCGCTTGCGCGGGCGCCCTGCTGGTTCAGGGCTGCGCCCTGGGCGATCGCGCTAGGCCAGCGACTGTCCCTGCTCCCGGGCCCGCGCAAGCGGCGCCGGCCGCGCCGCAGGCCCCTGCATCGCCTCGGCCGCCCCGGCCCCTGCCCGCCCCCCGTCCTGCCGACAGCGCGGCGGGGGACGCGGTGGAAGCGCCCGCTGCGCGCGCCGAGGAGCAGGGACAGGCCTCGTGGTATGGCGCCTCCTTGCACCGCCGCCGCACGGCCAGTGGCGAGCGTTTCGACATGCACGCTTTCACGGCCGCGCACCCCTCGCTGCCGTTTGGCACGCAGGTGTGCGTGCGCAGCCTGGTGAACGGCAAGGTGGTGCAGGTGCGCATCAACGACCGGGGACCGCACACGGCCGGCCGCATCATCGATCTCAGCCGCGCCGCCGCCCGGGCGCTGGACATGCTCGGGCGCGGCACCAAGCCGGTGGTACTGACGGTGCTGGAGCCGGAAGAGAAGGACTGCCCGCCAACCTGACCGGCAGGGGCGCGTTCAGCTGCCCGCTTCGAGCGTGTGCGTGGCGTGTTTGTCCTGGCCCAGCAGCTCGGCCATCTGGGGCAGGGCGTCCTTGAGCTGCGCCTTGAGCGTGTGCGGCGGATTGACCACGAACATGCCGCTCGCGGGCAGGCCGGGCCGCTTGACCTCGCCTGCGGCGTCTTCGGTGATCTTGCTGGACTTGACGGTCAGCGTTGCGTGCAGCCAGCCCTTGCCGGCCTTCTGGGCCAGGGTCTTGAGGCGGCGTGGCAGGTCGTGTGCTTCGGGGCGCGGAATGATGGGGTACCAGACGGCATACGTGCCGGTGGCAAAGCGCTTGAGCGCATCCGCAACCATGTCCAGCACTTTGCCGTAGTCGCTCTTGATTTCATAGCTGGGATCGCACAACACGAGCGCGCGGCGGGCTGGTGGGGGCAGGAACTTCTTGATGCCCTCGAAGCCGTCCTCGTGCAGCACGGCGACTTGGCGGCCGGCCTCGAGCTGGGCCACGTTGCCCGCGAGCGCACGCAGGTCGGCCGGGTGCAGTTCGAACAGCTTGAGCTTGTCGTGAGCGCGCAGCAGGCGCTGGATGATGAAGGGCGAGCCCGGGTAGACCTTGGTGCTGGGGCTGCTGTTGAAGGCGCGCACCAGGTCGATGTAGGCCTGCAGGGCCGGGGCCAGCGGTGCGGCGGTGGCGGCGCCGGGCGCGCCCAGGCGCAGGATGCCGCCCGCGGCTTCGGCGCTGGTCTTGGCGTAGTCGCCGTCGAGCCGGTACAGGCCGGCGCCCGCATGGGTGTCCAGCACGGTGAGGGCCGCGTCCTTCTCGGTGAGGTATTGCAAGGTGGCAATCAGCACGGTGTGCTTGAGCACATCGGCGTGGTTGCCTGCGTGAAAGGCGTGGCGGTAACTGAACATGGCGCTATGGTAACCACCGGCCGGGGCTGGTCCGCGCGCGTGCCATGGGCGGGTTTGCGCCTTGCGCCCTCATGGGGTCCAGGAACGACTTGCCGCAGCCAGGGCGGCGGCTCGCAGAGCCGGATGCGGTTTGTTGCCAGAGGTCCGCAGGAATGGCCGATGATGGCGCCCGCAGCCACTGGCGATTTGATCGTTACCAACGGTATGTTATTGTTCTTAAACGTCGAACTGCACGCCCATGACCGACCCCCTCGCTGCTTCCGCTCCTGCCGTGCGCCATGTGGACGCACTGCCTACGGGCACGCGCCTGGCGGAGTTCGAGGTGTGCTCCTTGCTGGGGGTGGGCGGATTTGGCGTGGTCTACCAGGCCTTCGACCATTCGCTGCTGCGCACGGTGGCCATCAAGGAGTACCTGCCCGCGGCGCTGGCCGGGCGCACCGAAGGCCAGTCGCTGTGGGTGCGTTCGTCGAGCGACGAGCAGGCCTATCAGGCGGGCCTCAAATCGTTCGTCGGCGAGGCGCGGATGCTGGCGCAGTTCGAGCATCCGTCCTTGGTCAAGGTCTTCCGTTTCTGGGAAGCCAACAACACGGCCTACATGGTCATGCCCTTGTACCGGGGCATGACGCTCAAGCAGGCGCGTGCACAGATGCGCACGCCCCCGCCCGAGGCCTGGCTGCGCACCGTGCTGTGGTCGGTGCTGGACGCCTTGCGCACCTTGCACGGCAGCCAGACCCTGCACCGCGACATCTCGCCGGACAATATCTTTCTGCAGGACGTCGGCCCGCCGGTGCTGCTGGACCTGGGGGCTGCGCGCCACGCCATCAATGACCGCGACCAGCGGCACACCGCGGTCCTGAAGGTTCATTACGCCCCCATAGAGCAATACGCCGACGGCGACGCCGACATGCCGCAGGGCCCGTGGAGCGACCTGTATTCGCTGGCCGCCGTGGTGCACGGCTGCCTGTGCAACGAGGCGCCCATGCCGTCTACGCTGCGTTCCATCCGCGACCGCATGGTGCCGTTTGCCCGGGTCGCCAAGACCGTGGGCCGGCAATTTGGCCAAGAGTACTCTGCGGCTTTCGTTGCCGCCATTTCCCAGTCGCTGGCGCTGCGGTCCGAAGACCGGCCGCAGGACATCGACGCATTTTTGCAAACCATGGCCATGGTGGCGCCTCCCGGCCCGCTCGAGCACTTCGACTTCCGCGCGCAGCTCGGCGATATCTGGGTGGGGCCGGCGCACCAGCCCGCTGGGGCGCTGGCCGGGCCTGGCCTGGACTCGGCTGGCGTGCCACTGGCGGCGACGCTGTCTGCGCGCCCGGTGGCGCCGCACGCCGCCCTTGGGGGGGCTGTACCCCCATCCGGGGAGGGCGTGCAGGTCCTCGATCTCGTGGTTCCGGACGCCGAGGGCGCAGCGGAAGGCGCAAATCCCAGGCCACTCGCCAAGCTAGCCGGCCAGTCCGCGCCAGAACCGCTGCGCAGCGCGAAGCCGCAGCGCGCCTGGGCGTGGCTCGCGGGCGTGGTGCTGATCGTGGCCGTGGCCGGCGGCTATGGCTGGGGCCGGCGTGCGCCGCAGACCGCACCG
Source organism: Acidovorax sp. SRB_24 (assembly GCF_012931925.1). Lineage (NCBI taxonomy): Bacteria > Pseudomonadati > Pseudomonadota > Betaproteobacteria > Burkholderiales > Comamonadaceae > Acidovorax > Acidovorax sp. SRB_24. The sequence goes on along the minus strand of NZ_MWOM01000036.1, from coordinate 23,641 downwards.
CAGGACGGCATCATCACGGAATGGGCCGAGCCCGCCGCGCCTACCGCCTCTGTGCCCGTGCCGCAGGAGCCGGCCGTCGCCGCCACCGAGGCAGCGGTGGTGGAGGCAGTGGCCGCGGCAGCGCCTGCGGGCCCCGCACCGGCGTTTGTCGAGGCGTCAGACCCGGCAGCGGCGCCGAGGGCTCCCGTGCGGATTCCTCCCAAGGCGTCCCGGGTGCCGCAGCCAGAGGTGGCGCGCGAGCCTGCGCGCGCGCCGGCCTCTGCCGGCGCGCCGCCACCGCTGGCGCCATCCCGCCCACGCCACGAGGCCGCGCACCAGCCCTGTGTCAATACCAATTTCTTCACGCAAAGCGCCTGCCTGTACCGCGAATGCCCCAAGCCCGCGTTCGCGGCCACGCCCATCTGCGTGGAACACCGCCGCCGCGTGCAATTGCAGGCCGACACGCGTTTCGGCAACTGACGCGCGCGGCCCCTGGACGGGCCTCTGTACAAGAAATGCGCACAGCCGGGCTTGCCTTTGTATAATGGCGGGCTTCGCAGCGCTTGCGTGACTCCGCGGCGAAGTGCAGGCCTTGCCTGCAAGTGCCACCTAAGAGGTTTCCGTTGAAGAGAAGCACCGACCGTGGAAAAGAGTCCCCAGGACGCCAGCCCCTGTTCCAGGCTGGTCAAACCCTCGAAAGAGAAAACTCATGAAAACTTTCAGCGCCAAACCCGCTGAGGTCGTGCACGAGTGGTTTGTGATTGACGCCACCGATAAGGTGCTCGGCCGGGTAGCCAGCGAAGTTGCCCTCCGTCTGCGCGGCAAACACAAAGCCATTTATACGCCTCACGTCGATACCGGTGACTTCATCGTCATCATCAACGCAGCGCAAATCAAGGTCACCGGGACCAAGTCCACCGACAAGGTGTACTACCGCCACTCGGGTTATCCGGGCGGCATCACGGCCACCAATTTCCGCGACATGCAATCCAAGCACCCCGGCCGCGCGCTGGAAAAGGCTGTCAAGGGCATGCTGCCCAAGGGCCCGCTTGGCTACGCCATGATCAAGAAACTCAAGGTGTACGCTGGTGCAGAGCATCCCCACACCGCCCAACAGCCCAAAGTGCTGGAACTGTAAGGAGCCTTGAGATGATTGGTGAATGGAACAATGGCACCGGCCGTCGCAAGTCCAGCGTCGCCCGCGTGTTTCTGAAAAAAGGCAGCGGCAAGATCACGGTCAACGGCAAGGACATCCAGTCCTACTTCGGCCGTGAAACCTCGATCATGATCGCCAAGCAGCCCCTCATGCTGACGAACCACGCCGAAACCTTCGACGTGATGGTCAACGTGCACGGCGGCGGTGAGTCCGGCCAGGCCGGCGCGACCCGCCACGGCATCACCCGCGCCCTGATCGACTACGACGCAGCACTCAAGCCCGCACTGAGCCAAGCCGGCTTCGTGACGCGCGATGCGCGCGAAGTGGAACGCAAGAAGGTCGGCCTGCACTCTGCCCGCCGCGCCAAGCAGTTCTCCAAGCGCTAATCCGCTGGTTTCTGCCTGCCAAAAAAGCCGCCGCAAGTTCGCTTGCGGCGGCTTTTTGTTTTGCGGCGATGGCGCCAGAGGCTGGAAATGCGCCGCCACGCCACCATCTGTGCCGCAGGGATACTGCCCGCCTGCCGGGAGAAAAACCCCCACTGGATTTGGCGTCAAACAACCGGGGGGCCCGCACTTCTGGCGGTTTGCAGTAGGATTTGCCCCGAAACCCTGAATTGGAGTGCCCCATGAGCGCAGTTGCTGAAAACATCCCCCCCCAAATGCCCGACCCGATCATCTTTACCGAGAGCGCGGCGGCCAAGGTGGCGGACCTGATTGCCGAGGAAGGCAACCCCGATCTGAAGCTGCGCGTTTTTGTGCAGGGCGGCGGCTGCTCGGGCTTCCAGTACGGGTTCACGTTCGATGAAATCGCCAACGACGACGATACCGTGATGACCAAGAACGGTGTGTCGCTGCTGATCGATGCGATGAGCTTCCAGTACCTGGTGGGCGCCGAGATCGACTACAAGGAAGACCTGCAGGGCGCCCAGTTCGTCATCAAGAACCCCCAGGCGACGTCGACCTGCGGTTGCGGTTCGAGCTTCTCCTGAGCCCCGCTTGCACGGCAGATGAAAAGCCGCCCACGGGCGGCTTTTTCTTGGGTTGCTTCTTTTGCAGGGCCCGCACTCCCAGGTCCTCAGGCGGGGTAGACCGCTCCGAGCACGCGCGCTCCGGCGGCGCCGGTGACGCGCGTCAGGTTGCCGCTTTCGTGGCGGAGGGCGCGGCGCGCGAGCCACGCAAACGCCGCCGCCTCGACCTGCAGCGGCGGCAGGCCGTGGGCCTGCGATGACGCCACCGCCATGCTTGGCAGCAGGGCCTGCAGGCGCTGCAGGAGGTGCGCGTTGAGCGCACCGCCGCCGCAGACGATCAGCGTGTTGCTGTCGCCTCCGTAGCGGACGACGTCCGCGGTACAGGCGCTGGCGGTGAATTCGGTCAAGGTCGCCTGCACGTCGGCAGCGCGCGCCTGGGCAAAGGGCGCCAGCCGCGTTGCCAGCCACGGTGGGTTGAACAGGTCGCGCCCCGTGCTCTTCGGCGGGGGCTTGGCCAGAAAAGGCTCGGCCAGCAAGGCGTGCAGCAGCTCTGGCATCACCTGGCCGCTGGCCGCCCAGGCGCCACCGGCGTCGAAAGGCTGGCCGGTGTGCTGCAGGCACCAGTGGTCCATCAGGGCGTTGCCGGGGCCGCAATCAAAGCCCAGCACCTGGCCCTGGGCGCCGAGCACGCTGAGGTTGGACATGCCGCCCAGGTTCAGCACGGCGGTGGCGCGGCCGGGCTGGCCAAAAACGTTTTGGTGGAAGGCTGGCACCAGCGGCGCGCCCTGGCCGCCGGCGGCGACGTCGCGGCTGCGCAGATCGGCCACCACGGCGATGCCGCAGAGTTCGGCCAGCAGCGCCGGGTTGCCCAGCTGCAGGGTGTAGCCGGTGCCGTCGAACTCCTGCGGCCGGTGGCGCACCGTCTGGCCATGGGCGCCGATGGCGCGCACGTCCGTGGCCTGGAGGCCGCTTTGCGCCAGCAGCGCGTGCACCACGCCGGCATAGGCGCGCGCGAGCGCATTGCCCGCTAGGGCTGCGCGGTGCAGCTCGTCGGCGCCGGGGGTGTTGAGGGCGAGCAGATCTGCTCTTAATTCAGGAGCTAACGGCGCAGACTGGTAGTGCGTTACCGTGCATTGTGATGCCGAAAAATCGGCCAGCACGCCGTCGATGCCGTCGAGCGAGGTGCCCGACATCAGGCCGATGTACCACTCGGACATGGGATGGGGTGGGGCATGGGCCGCCGCGGGACGGGACAGGTCCCGCCGGCGCGCTGCAGCGTCAGTCGGCGCTGGCCTGTTGGATCAGCTCGGCCGATGCCAGCTGCGTGCGCATCACCGCGGCGATACGGTTGAATGCCGGGCGGGCTGCGGCGGACACCGGCGCGGCCGATTCGCTTTGCTGGGCGATGGCCATCGGATCCTTCTGCTGGCCGTTCACGCGGAATTCGAAATGCAGGTGCGGGCCCGTGGCCCAGCCCGTGGCGCCCACGGCGCCGATGGTCTGGCCCTGGTCCACGGCCTGGTTGGTGCGCACGTCGACGCGGCTCAGGTGCGCATAGACGGTGACGTGCTGGTTGCGGTGCTTGATGTAGACGACGTTGCCGTAGCCGTTCTGCACCCCGGCGAATTCGACCACGCCATCGCCCACGGTGCGCACGGTGGTGCCGGTGGGCGCCGCAAAGTCCGTGCCCAGGTGGGCGCGCCATTTTTGCAGGATGGGGTGAAAACGCATCTTGAAGCCGCTGGAGATGCGCGAGAACTCCACGGGCGAGCTCAGGTAGGCGCGGCGCAGGCTCTGGCCGTCGAGCGTGTAGTACGCGCCCTGGGCGGCGGCAGTCTCCTGGAACCACACCGCCTGGTGGGTCTTGCCGTTGTTGTGGAATTCGGCGCTCAGCACGCGGCCGCTGCGCAGCGGTTCGCCATCGGCTTCGAGCGTTTCATAGACCACCGAGAAGCGGTCGCCCTGGCGCAGTGCGCGGCGGAAGTCGATGCTGCCCGAGAACATCTCGGCGAGCTGCACAGCCACGGTGTCGGGGATGTTGGAGGCGTCGGTCGCGGCGAACAGCGAGCTGCGGATCACGCCGCCGGCCAGGCGGCTCGACGTGGCCAGGGGCGCCGTTTCGATGCGCGAGGCGAAGCCATGGCCCGATTTTTCGATCACCAGGCGCTTGAAGCTGCCGCTGTCGTCCGGCGCCCAGCGCGCCGTCAGGCGCAGCAGGCGGTGGTCGTCGGTGGTCTCGGCCGAGACCAGGCGGCCGCTGCGGCCCAGCAGGTTTTGCTGCGCCGGCGTGTCGCGGCGCAAAAAGGCGGCGGCGGCCGGATCGGCCACGCCCATGCGCTGCAGCAGCGACTCGGGGGTGTCGCTGCTGCGCACCTGGTCTGAGCGGTAGAGCGAGAAGCCGGGGCCTTCGGTCAGGTCGGCCAGCGAGGCGCCGCTGGCCAGCGATTCAACGGGCTGCTCGACCAGGCGCACGGGCAGGTCGACGGGGTCGGGCCCGAACGACGCGACGGCAAAAGCGCCGCCGCCGCCGGTCAGCAGCATGGCTGCGAGCACGGCGGTCAGCCGCTTGGGGTGTTTCTGGATGCTGTGGGACAGCCGCTCTAGCAAAGCGAGGCTGGCGGTGGTGAAACCGTGTGTCAAGGAGTGATCCCCAGGGTGGGCGTGTGTCCGCGGGAGCCAGGGCCGGTGGTGGAGCCGGGCCGCGGAGCGCACAAACTGTCAGGAAGCAGCCGTTCGAACGGGTCGAAAAGGCGGCCACACTTAGAATCCGCCACTGCAAGGTGGGGCGAAGTATAGCCAACCTCCTACATCAGACACCCAAGGAAACCCTTATGAATCAATCTGTTGTTACAACATCTGCTGTCTCCGATGGTGTAGGACGGGCGCTGGAAATCTCGCTGCGCGGTGCGCAGGAGCTGCTGCCGCAGGACGAGTGGGCGAAGAAATTGGCGCGGTCCGAGGCCACGGGACAGCCGCTGCGCATCAAGCTCGGCCTGGACCCGACGGCGCCGGACATCCACATCGGCCACACCGTGGTGCTCAACAAGATGCGCCAGCTGCAGGACCTGGGCCACCAGGTCATTTTTTTGATCGGCGACTTCACGAGTCTGATCGGCGACCCGTCGGGCCGCAACAGCACGCGCCCGCCGCTCACGCCCGCGCAGATCAAGGCCAACGCCGAAACCTACTACCAGCAGGCCAGCCTGGTGCTGGACCCGGCGCGCACCGAAATCCGCTACAACAGCGAGTGGTGCGAGCCGCTGGGCGCCAGCGGCATGATCTCGCTGGCCGCCAAGTACACCGTGGCGCGCATGATGGAGCGCGAGGATTTCCACAAGCGCTTCTCGACCGGCCAGTCGATCAGCGTGCACGAGTTCCTGTATCCGCTGATGCAGGGCTACGACTCGGTGGCGCTGCGGGCCGACCTCGAACTCGGCGGCACCGACCAGACCTTCAACCTGCTCATGGGCCGCCACCTGCAGCAGGAGTATGGCCAGGAGCCGCAGTGCGTGCTCACCATGCCGCTGCTCGTGGGCCTGGACGGCGTGGACAAGATGTCCAAGTCCAAGAACAACTACATCGGCATCACGGAAGACCCCAACACCATGTTTGCCAAGGTGCTGAGCATCTCGGACACGCTGATGTGGGACTGGTACACGCTGCTGTCCTTCCAGTCGCTCGAACAGATCGCGCAGCTCCAGGCCGAGGTGGCGGGCGGGCGCAACCCCAAGGAGGCCAAGGTGGCCCTGGCCAAGGAAATCACCACACGCTTCCACAGCGCGGCCGCGGCCGAGGCCGCCGAGCAGGACTTCATGAATCGCAGCAAGGGCGGCATTCCCGACGAGATCCCCGAGGTGGGCCTGTCGGGCGGGCCGCTGGGTATTGGTGCGCTGCTCAAGCAGGCGAACCTGGCGCCTTCGACGAGCGAGGCCAACCGCCTGATCGACGGCGGCGGCGTGCGCGTGGACGGCAGCGTGGTCAGCGACCGCGGGCTGAAGCTGGCCGCGGGCAGCTATGTGGTGCAGGTGGGCAAGCGCAAGTTTGCGCGCGTCACGCTGGCCTGAGGCGCATTTTTAATGAAATCGGGCTCTGACGCTGGTGCCGTAAGCGCTGGCAGCTATTGAATTGACAGGGCATCAGCCGAGGTCGTCGTTCAGGTCGGTGTCCGGCACATCGCCGATGGCCGCGCGCGTGGCCTGCGCCTGCAGCGCGAGCCAGGCGCAAAAGGCCTGCACCTCGGGGCGCTGGCCGCTGCGCGGGCCCACCAGCAGCCAATAGGCCAGCGGCGAGTCGAGTCGGTGCGCCGGCAGCACCTCGACCAGGTCGCCGCGCGCCAAGCTGTCGGCCACCAGCGGCAGCCGGGCCAGGGCCAGGCCCTGGCCGGTCAGGGCGGCCTGGGCAATCTGGTGCGCGTAGTTGAAGTACAGCCAGCGTTTGGGCTGGACGGCGGGCATGCCGTGCATCTCGAACCAGCGCCGCCACGTGAGCCAGTCGAGCTGCTGGGTGCGGTGGACGTCGGCCGCCTCGATCAGGGTGAAGCCTGCGACGTCCGCAGGTGTGTCGACCACGGCGCCGCTCTTGAGCAGCCACGGGCTGATCACCACAGCCAGCTGCTCGCCAAACAGGCGCTGCGCGCCGCGCAGGTGGAAGCCGGGCACGCTGTAGCGCAGGGCCAGGTCGACGTCGGCGGTGTCCAGGTCGACGCAGGTGTCGGAGGCGTCGATGCGGATGTCGATGTCGGGGTGTTCGTGCTGGAACGGCTCGAGCCGCGGAATCAGCCACATCGACGCAAACGAGGCCCAGGTGGTGATGGCCACGCTCTTGCGTCCGGCCGTCTGGCGGATCTGGCGCACGGCGCTGTCCAGGCGTTCGAGCGCCGGCGCCACCGCACGCAGCAGCTGCGCGCCGGCCGAGGTGAGCTCGACGGCGCGCGTGTGGCGCAGGAACAGCGGCACGCCGACGTCGTCTTCGAGCGCCTGGATCTGGCGGCTGACTGCCGACTGCGTGAGCGCCAGGTCGTCGGCCGCGGCGCGGAAGTTGAGCTGCCGCGCCACCGCCACAAAGGCGCGCAACTGGCCCGCGGCGATCGGGCGCGTGCGCAGCGCCACGGCCGACAGCGGCGCCGGGGCCGCAGGTTGATTGATGCGGTTCATGAATGAATGATGGCATTGCTTTTCATTGGACGTCCAGCCTAGCTGCCATCACTATCAGGGCCTCATAGGGTTTGCTTGGAGACGGCCATGGCTGCATCGACTATTCTGAATTCGCAACAATCAGCGGTCCGGGGCACGGCCGGATCACTGCCTGCGCCGCTGTGCCGCCTCGGCGCGGGCAGTGCGCGCAGCCTGCGGCCGCGCGAGCCGGTGGCGCTGCGCGTCGCGCGCGGCCAGGCCTGGGTCACGCTTGGCGCGGGGCCGCACGGCGAGGCCGCGCAGTCGGCGGACGTGTTTGTCGCGCCGGGCCAGACGCTGTGGCTGGTACCGGGTCAGCAGGTGGTGCTGGAGCCCGTGGGGCCCGAGGGAGTGCATTACCAGCTCGGCGGCCTCGCCGGCGCTAGCGTGTCGCGCCTGCAGGCGCTGCGCCGGTGGTGGCAGCGCCACGGGACGGTTGAGGGCGAGCAGGGCGCCTGCTGCGCCTGACGACGCGCTTCCACGCCCCAAGCGCTGCCAGCGCGGCTGCAGTCAGCGCTGGCAGCCCTTTTTGACGCAGCCCACGGCGCAGGGTCGCGCTGTGCCTGCGGGCGGCTCACAGCAGCACGCTGTCGCGCATGGCTTCAAACGCCTGCAGGGCCGCCTCGCCGTCCAGGAGTTCGAGCTGTGCCAGCGTGTCGGCGTCTTCCACGGCGCTGAAGGCCAGGCTGAAACCCGAAAAGCGCCGCGCCGCGAGCGGGCCGTGGTGCAGGATGGTTACGCCGGTGTGGCGGGGGTCCTGGCGGATGCGCTCGGTCAGCGCGAGCACATCTTTTTTCCAGCCTTCGAGCTGCTGGCAAAAGCGCCCGCCGTCAAAGACCAGCAGGCCCGTGATGTCGCGTTGCGCATTGGCCGCGCGCGCATGGCCGGCGATGTCGGCCACGGCGCTGATCGGCACGTCGGGCCCGAGAAGGCTGACGTAGAGCACCTGGTAGAGGGTCGTGAGGGAAGAGGCCATAGAGGGCCAATGTAGGGAGCGCGGCGGCGCGCCGCAATGTCAAAAGACACAGCAGAGATGGGCCCCGCTGCGGGCTGTGCCGCACCATGCCCCAGGGCTGCGGCGGCCCTAGAATCCGCGCACCATGAGCGCCGATGCCCTTGCCCACACCTGCCCGCCGCGCGACTGCGCCGACTGCCGGCTGCGCCGCAACGATGCGTTCACTGCGGTGACGCCGCAGCAGCTGGCATTCATCGAATCGTTTCGCAGCGGCACGGTCGCGGTGCCGGCCGGCGCGGCCGTGATCCGCGAGCATGTCTCCAACGGCAAACTATTCACGCTCTATGCGGGCTGGGCGTTTCGTTACAAAACACTGAGCGACGGGCGCCGGCAGATCCTCAACTTCGTGCTGCCGGGCGACCTGGTCGGCCTGCAGCAGGAGTTTGGCGACGACGCCGCGCACGGCGTCGAGGCGGTGACCGACTGCGCGCTGTGCGTGTTCGCCGGCGAGCGGCTGTGGGACCTGTTCCGCGCCGAGCCGCGCCTGGGCTACGACATCACGTGGCTGTCGGCGCGCGGCGAGAGCTTCGTCGACGAAAACCTGCTGACCGCCGGGCAGCGCAACGCCACCGAGCGCGTGGCCATGCTGCTGATCCACCTGTACCGCCGGCTCGAACGCATCGGGCTGGTGGAGGACGCCAGAGTGCCCTTTCCGATCAATCAGCAGCACATCGCCGATGCGCTCGGGCTGTCGCTGGTGCACACCAACAAGACGCTGCGCCGCCTGGCCAAGCTCGGCCTGCACGAGATCGCCCAGGGCCGGCTGCGCCTGCCCAACCCGCGCGCGCTGGAGCGTGTGGCCGAGTACTACGACCTGCCGCCGCGCCGCGTGCCGCTGCTGTAGCCGCGCAGCCGATAATTGCGCCTGCCGCCGGGCGCGTGCCGCCGTGGGGGCGGCGGGCCGCAGGGGCCAGTCGAGACGACGGAAATTTTCATGACACCACTGGACATTCTCATCATGGCCGCGGGCAAGGGCACGCGGATGAAAAGCAGCCGCCCCAAGGTGCTGCACCGGCTCGCCGGCCGCGCGCTGCTGCAGCATGTGCTCGATACGGCGGCGCAGCTGGCGCCGCGCAGCGCGGTCATCATCACCGGCCACGGTGCTACAGAAGTAGAAGCTACCAGCACAGGCTGGACAAGCGCTGCAGGCACTTTTGACCTGAAATTCGCGCGCCAGGAGCCGCAGCTGGGCACCGGCCACGCGGTGCAGCAGGCGGTGCCGCTGCTGGCCGGCGACGGCACGGTGGTGGTGCTCTCGGGCGACGTGCCGCTGACGCAGGTCGAGACCCTGCGCGCGCTGGTCGCCGCGTCCGAGGGCGCGCCCGGCGGCGCGCTGGCGCTGCTCACCGTCACGCTGCCCGACCCCACGGGCTACGGCCGCATCGTGCGCGCTGCCGATGGCGCGGTGCAGGGCATCGTCGAACACAAGGACGCGAGCGAGGCGCAGCGCGCGATCCATGAGGTCTACAGCGGCATCCTGGCCGTGCCCGCCGGGCGGCTCGCGCCCTGGCTCGCGCGCCTGTCGAACGACAACGCCCAGGGAGAGTACTACCTGACCGACATCGTCGCGATGGCGGTGCGGGACGGCGTGCCCGTGGTCGCCCACCGCATTGCGGACGCGCTGCAGGTCGAGGGCGTCAACAGCCCCGTGCAATTGGCCGGGCTCGAGCGCGCGCACCAGCTGCGCCAGGCCCGTGCCCTGATGGAGCAGGGCGTGCGCCTGGCCGACCCGGCGCGCTTCGACCTGCGCGACGACCGGCGCTCGGGCGTGCGCGGCGCACTGGTCTGCGGCGCCGACGTCGAGATCGACGCCGGCTGCATCTTCACCGGCCATGTGGAGCTGGGCGAGGGCGTGCAGATCGGCGCGCACTGCTGCATCGCCAATGCGCGCATCGCCGCCGGCGCCGTCATCCACCCCTACACCCACATCGATGGGGAACAGGCCGGCGTGGCCGTGGGCGAGGGCGCGCTGGTCGGCCCGTTCGCGCGCCTGCGCCCCGGCGCGCGGCTGGGCCGCGAGGTGCACATCGGCAACTTCGTCGAGGTCAAGAACAGCACCCTCGCCGACGGCGCCAAGGCCAACCACCTGGCATACCTGGGCGACGCCACCGTGGGCGAGCGCGTGAACTACGGCGCTGGCAGCATCACCGCCAACTACGACGGCGCCAACAAGCACCGCACGGTGATCGAGGCCGACGTGCATGTGGGCAGCAACTGCGTGCTGGTCGCACCGATCACGCTCGGTGCGGGCGCGACGGTGGGCGGCGGCTCGACCCTCACCAAGGACGTGCCCCCGGGCACGCTGGGCGTGGCGCGCGGCAAGCAGGTGGGCATTGCCAACTGGCAGCGCCCGGCCAAACAGCCCAAGCCATGACGCCGGAGCGGCGCGCCGACCTGACGTTGGAACAGGCGCAGGCCTTGCTGCTTGCGCGCGAGAGCGAACTGGCCGAGCTGCGCGCCGCGCACGAGGACTTTCTGCGCGCCGTCTCGCACGACCTGCGCGCGCCGCTGCGCCACATCACCTCCTACGGCCCGCTGGTGGCCGAGCTGCTGCAGGACTGCGGCCTGCAGGGCGAGGAGCTGCAAGAGGCGCAGGGTTTCCTGGCCACCATGGACCAGTCGGCGCGGCGCATGGGTCGCATGCTCGACGGCCTGCTGGCGCTGTCGCGCATCGCGCGCGCGCCGCTGCAGCGCCAGCCGGTGGCCCTCGCCGACTTGGTGGCACAGGCGCAGGCCGCCGTGGCGCCGCTGGCCCGGGGCCGCGCCGTCGCGTGGCAGATCGCCACCGCGGCGGCCGTGCTGCACGGCGACCCGGCCCTGCTGCGCCAGCTGCTGACCGAGCTGCTGGGCAACGCGCTCAAGTTCACGCCGGGGCGCGCGCCCGCGCGCATCGCCATTGGCGTGGAGCGCAGTGCCGACGGCACCGGCGCCACGCTGAGCGTGCAGGACAACGGCGTGGGCTTCGATGCGGCGCAGGCGGCGGGGCTGTTCGGCGTGTTCCAGCGCCTGCACCGTGAGACCGAGTTCGAGGGCGTCGGCGCGGGCCTGGCGGCGGTGCGTGCCATCGCCCGGCGCCATGGCGGCGAGGCCCAGGCCACGGCGGCGCTGGGCGCCGGCTGCACGGTGCGCGTGCGCTTTCCGGGCTGACGCTGCGCCGCGCGCGCTTGAATTTGCGCGCGCCCGGCCCGATGTCTGTCGCATCGCCCTGTTGGAAACCCTGCCATGACCGAAGCCCTGCACATCGTCTGCCCCCACTGCCACACCACCAACCGCGTGCAGGCCGCGCAGCTGGAAAGCCGCCCCGACTGCGGCAGCTGCCACTGCCCGTTGTTCACCGGCGCGCCGCTCGAACTCGACGCCGCCAGCTTTGGCAAACACACGCAGCGCAGCCACATTCCGGTGCTGGTCGATTTCTGGGCGCCCTGGTGCGGGCCGTGCCGGCAGATGGCGCCGGCCTTCGCCCAGGCGGCGCGCGAGCTCGAACCGCAGGTGCGCCTGGCCAAGCTCGACACCGAGGCGCACCCGCAGGTGGCCGCGCCCTACGCCATCCGCAGCATCCCGACCATGGTGCTGTTCCAGGGCGGGCGCGAGGCCGCACGCATCTCGGGCGCCCTGGGCGCGGCGGACATCGTGCGCTGGGTGCGGTCGCTGGCCTGACGGCGCAGAAAAACGGCGGACCTCAGCCGGCCGCGGCGGGGGCCTGCGCCAGCCAGTCGGCCACGGCCTGCACGCGCGCAGCGTGGACCATTTCCCCCACTTTTTGGCCTGTCACGCCCGCCGCTGCTGCGTGTGCAGCTATCACACTGGTAGCAACCGACTGCGCCGCCGCCAGCGCCGCCCGCAGCCGTGCGCGCTGCGGGTAGGGCGACCCCTCCAGGCCCAGCCGCCCGCGGGCGTCGCATTCGCAGGCCAGCAGGATGGCGTCGAAGCGCCCGGGCTTGCGGATGCCGTCGCAGCGCTCGATCAGCCGCACCAGCGCGGCCGCGCCCAGGTCGCCGCTGCGGTGGATGTTGCCGTGCTCGCGCGCCACCACGTCGGCCAGTTCGCGGCAGTCGGTGGGCACGCGCAGGCGCTCGCACAGTCCCTTGAGCAGCTTCGCGCTGCGCTGCTCGTGGCCGAGGTGGCGCGGCAGCAGCTCGGCCGGCGTCGTGCCCTTGCCCAGGTCGTGCGTGAGGCAGGCGAAGCGCACGGCCAGCGGCGCCTGCAGGCGCGCGGCCATGTCGAGCACCAGCATCAGGTGCACGCCGGTGTCGACTTCGGGGTGGTGGTCGGCATGCTGCGGCACGCCCCAGAGTCGATCGACCTCGGGCAGCAGCACAGCCAGGGCGCCGCAGTCGCGCAGCACCGCGAACATGCGTGAGGGCTGGTCTTCCATCAGCCCGCGCGCGAGCTCCTGCCAGACGCGCTCGGCCACCAGGTGGTCGGCCTCGCCGTGCGCGACCATCTCGCGCATGAGCTGCAGGGTTTCGGGCGCGACCGTGAAGTCGGTGAAGCGCGCCGCAAAGCGCGCCACGCGCAGGATGCGCACCGGGTCCTCGCGGAAGGCGTCGGTGACGTGGCGCAGCACGCGCTCGCGCAGGTCGCGCGCGCCGCCATAGGGGTCAAAATGGCCTCCATCGCTTTCCGGGTCTGCGCTGACAGCTATCGCATTGATAGTAAGGTCGCGCCGCGCCAGGTCTTCTTCGAGCGTCACGTCGGGCGAGGCCTGCACGGCAAAGCCGCGGTAGCCGCGCCCGCTCTTGCGCTCGGTGCGCGCCAGCGCGTATTCCTCGCGCGTCTCGGGGTGCAGGAAGACCGGGAAGTCGCGCCCCACCGGCAGGTAGCCGCGCGCCACCATCTGTTCGGGCGTGGCGCCCACCACGACCCAGTCGTGGTCGTTGACCGGGCGGCCCAACAGCCGGTCGCGCACCGCGCCGCCCACCATGAAAATTTGCATGGCAGCAAGTGTAGGGCGCACGCGGCCTGCTCCCTCCGGAACCACCGCGCCCCGCAGGGGCGCTGGCCTGCCGGTATATTGCGGGCCCCTGCGCCCCGGCTGTCCCCTGGAGTTCCGTATGCCGTCTACCCCCGCCCTCACCATCGTTTCACCGAACCCCGACGGCAGCCTGCCACTGCCCGCAGACCCGCAAAACGCCGCGCCCCCGGCGGCGCAGTGGCAGGAGCGCGCCGAGCACCTGCAGCAGCAGGTCGACGGTTTGCAGGACATCCTGGCCCGGCCCCTGAGCGACATCCTGGCCGACCGGGAGAAGGCGCAGGAGGCCGCCGCCGCCTGGGATGCCTTCGGCGCCATGTGGATGCTCTCGCAGCGTGCCATGCGGCGCGTGGCGCTGGACCTGGCGGCACAGCTGGGCGTGAGCGAGGCCGACGTGGTGGCGCGCGCCCTGCAGCATGCCAACGAGGTGCTCAACGGCGACGGCGTCGACCTCGGCGGCACGGTGGCCTCCGCGCAGCTGGCGCACATCGCGCGCCACCGGCCTTTTCTGCGCCAGCAGTTCCGCCCGGGCTGAGGCCGGGCGGACGGCGCGCGCTGGCGTCCTACAAGCGCTGTCGCACCTGGCCGCCGCCGCCCCGTCCTGCGCGCCACGACGATGGGGGCTAGGCGGGGCAGCCGCACCGCTGCAGCGCAGCCAGGGTGGCGCCGCGCACGCTTTTGGGGAGAACGCGCTGGCCGCCTGGCATGCGCCCGCCGGCGGCCAGGGCGCGCTTTCCGCCACAGGACAGAATCATGGACTGGATGGACCTCTTGCAGTGGCCCGCGATGGCCGTCACGGTCGCGGCCGCGTGGTACGTGGCCTCGGAGCGCAAAAGCAAGCGCAACTGGGGCTTCTGGCTGTTCCTGGCCAGCAACGCGCTGTGGATTGCCTGGGGGCTGTCTGCGGGCGCCACGGCGCTGGTCGTGCTGCAGTTCTGCCTGGCCGCGCTGAACATCCGCGGCGCCGCCAAGGCGAAGACCTGACCCCCCAGCGCCCCCTGCGCCCGCGCCCCGGTCGGCAGCGTCAGCGCGCGAGCCGGTAGGGCTCCTCGAAGTCGCGGAAATCCTTTTCGGCCAGCGCGCCGGCAATCCACTCCTGCATGGCCGGCAGCGCGCGCACGCGCTCGACGTAGGCGGTGATGTGCGGCGGCACCGGCAGCGCATAGGTCCGCAGGCGCATGCAGACTGGCGCGAAGTAGGCGTCGGCCACCGAGAACTGCCCCAGCAGCATCGGGCCGCCGTGCGTCTGCAGCAGGCCGCTCCACAGCGCGACCAGGCGCTGCACGTCGGCGCGCACGGCCGCCCGGTCGCGCCAGACCAGCGCGCCGACGTCGGGCAGGTGGGCTTCGATGTTCATGGGGCAGGCGCTGCGCAGCGCGGCAAAGCCGCTGTGCATCTCGGCGCAGGCACTGCGCGCCTGCGCCCGCGCGCGCGCTTCAAGGGGCCACAGGTGCTTGTCGGCGTGCTGCTCGGCCAGGTACTCGGCAATCGCCAGCGTGTCCCAGACCACCAGGTCGCCGTCGATCAGCACCGGCACCTTGCCGGTGGGGCTGACGGCCTGCAGCGCCTGCTTGAAATGCGACTGCGGCCCGAAGCTGTCGAAGCGGACCATCACCTCTTCGAAGCCGATGCCGGCCTGGCGCATCAGCACCCAGGGGCGCAGGGACCAGGACGAGTAGTTCTTGTTGCCGATGTAGAGCTTGAGCATGTGTTCACCTTGCATCAAAAAAGCGAAGCGCAGCCGGTCCCCCCGGCCCGGGTCATACCGGCCAGACCACGCCGTTGTCGTTGAGGATGGCGTCCAGGGGCAGGTCGTGCGCCTCGGGCTCGAAGTCGTCGAGGTAGCCGCCGGTGTAGCCCAGGCCCACGGTGAAGGGGCGCGGCCGCAGGGCGGCCAGCGTGCGGTCGTAGAAGCCGCCGCCATAACCGAGCCGGTAGCCGCCAGGGGCGTAGCCCACGCAGGGCACGAACAGCAGCGTCGGCACGATGCGCTCGGTCTCCTTGGGCTTGGGGATGCCATAGGCGTCCTCCTCCATCGGGCAGCCGGGGTACCAGGCATGGAAGGCGAGCGTATTGTGCTGCTTGTCGATCACCGGCAGGCCGATGCGGCGCGGCTGGGGCTCGTCCAGCAGCTCGCCGTCTTCCTTCCAGCGGTGCAGGGCGGGCAGGGGGTCGAACTCGCCCTTGATCGGCCAATAGGCGCCGATCACGGCGTCGGGCCGGTCCACCAGCCAGACGCGCATGACCTGCTGCAGCAGGTCGGCGCGCTCCAGGCGGTCGGGCAGGTTCAGGCGTTGTTCTATCAACATGCGGCGCAGGGCTGCTTTGTCCATCACATAATTCCCCCATGCAATTGCTGAAGATTCTGACACCGCTTGCCGCCTCGGCTGTGCTGGCCTGCGCTGTGCCCCCCGCCCTGGCCCAATCCGCCAGCCCTGCTGCCGCAGCCACGGCCGTGCCAGGCCGCGGCGACGACGTGCTATTGGAGATGCAGCAGGCCTTCCGCAAGAGCGACCGCCAACGGCTGGGCCAGCTGCTGCCGGCCGCACGCGGCCATGCGCTCGAGCCCTGGGCCGCCTACTGGGAGCTGCGGGCGCGCCTGGACGAGGCCCAGCCCAACGAAGTGCAGGCCTTCCTGCAGCGCTGGGCCGGCACCTACCAGGAAGACCGGCTGCGCAACGACTGGCTGCGCCAGCTCGGCCAGCGCCGCGACTGGGCGCGCTTTGCCGAGCTGCATCCGGCGTTCCGCATGGGTGACGACCGCGAGGTGCGCTGCTATGCGACCACCATCGACCTGCTGGAGGGCAAGGCCGCTGCCAGCGCCGCGCAGGAGGTGCTGCGCAACTGGCACGCGCTGCGCGATGCCGACGACGGCTGCACGCACGCTGCTGGCGAGCTGTTTGCCGCGCGCAAGCTCGGCGCGCCCGAGGTGTGGCGCAAGGCGCGTCTGGCGATCGAGGCCAACCGCCTGCGCGCGGCGCGCGATGCGGTGGCCATCGTGGCGCCCGAGGTGCTGGGCCTGGTCAACGAGCTGCAGGCCAATCCCGCCAAGTTTCTCGGCGGCCGCGCTGCCGCGCCCACGCGCCAGCGCCAGGAGCTGGTCGTGCTGGGGCTGATCAAGCTCGCCGCCAGCGATCCCGATGGCGCTGCCGCGCTGCTCGAAAACAAGTGGGGCGGCCACCTCACGCCCGAGGAGCGCCACTGGACCTGGGGCGTGATCGGCAAGCAGGCGGCGCTGCGGCTGTCGCCCGCGGCCACGGAATATTTCGACAAGGTTGCCAAGGACCGCGACCTCAGCGACGACCTGCTGGGCTGGAAGGTGCGCGCCGCGCTGCGTGCCGGCCATTGGAAGACTGTGCGCCGCGCCATCGATGCGATGGGCGACGAGGCGCGCGCGGACAGCACCTGGGTGTACTGGAAGGCGCGCGCGCTGCTCGCCGGCCGGCCCGGCGAGGCCGAGCGCGCCGAGGCGCAGCAGCTGCTGCAGCGCATTGCCGGCCCCCACGGTTTCTATGAACAGCTGGCGCTGGAAGACCTGGGCCAGCGCATCACGGTGCCGCCCGCCCCCGCGCCGCTCACGGCCGAGGAAAAGGCCGCGGCGCGCACCAACCCGTCGCTGGCGCGCGGCCTTTACGCGATCGCCATCGGCCTGCGCAGCGAAGGCGTGCGCGAGTGGAACTACGCCACCAACCTGCACAGCCCTGGCGGCATGGCCGAGCGCGAGCTGCTGGCCGCCGCCGATCTGGCCTGCCAGCGCGAGGTGTGGGACCGCTGCATCAACACCAGCGAACGCACCAAGGGCGCGGTGGACTATGCGCAGCGCTTTCCGATGCCACACCAAAGCGCGGTGGTGGCGCACAGCCAGGGCGTAGGTCTGGACCCGGCCTATGTCTACGGCCTGATCCGCCAGGAGAGCCGCTTCATCATGGACGCGCGCTCGGGCGTCGGCGCCTCGGGCCTGATGCAGGTCATGCCGGCCACGGCGCGCTGGACGGCGAAGAAAATCGGCCTGACCGGCTTCACGCCCGACCAGCTCAACGACCGCGACACCAACATCACCATCGGCACGGCCTACCTGAAGCTCGCGCTCGACGACTTTGCCGGCTCCATGCCCATGGCCGCCGCGGCCTACAACGCCGGCCCGGGCCGCCCGCGCAGCTGGCGCAACGGACCGGTGCTCGACGCCGCCATCTGGGCCGAGAACGTGCCCTTTGCCGAAACGCGCGACTACGTCAAGAAGGTGCTGGCCAACACGACCAATTACGCCGCCATCCTCACGGGCCAGCCGCAGTCGCTGCGCAGCCGCTTGGGCACCGTGGGACCGCGGGACCTGTCCACGCCCGACCCGAGCCAGGACCTGCCCTGAAGCACCGCCGGGCGCGCGCATGGGCACGGCAGCGCTGCCGCACCAGCGCGCACCCCTAGTGCGAGGTGCCTTCCGAGCGTGTGATCTTGTTCCAGACGTTGTACTTGCCCACGGGCTTGTTCATGGGCAGGCGCTTGACTTCCTTGAGCGTGCGCGCGTCGAACACGATGATCGCGCCGTCGCTTTCCCACACGCTCACCAGCGCATAGCGGCCGTTCTTGGTGAACTCGGTGTGCGCCAGCGTGCGGCCGGGTTCGCGCAGCGTCGCCACGGGCGCCAGGGTCGCCTTGTCGATCAGCGTCAGCGTGTCCTTCGATGCCGGGGCCATCATCGAGTCGGCCCAGGCGTAGGGCGTGTTCTCGTGGCTGCGGATGAAGAAGCCCGGGCCCGGTGTGGGAATGGTCTTGACGGTCTTCCAGGTCTTCATGTCGATCACGTCGAGTGCGCCGTCCTTCAGGTTGGGGCTGGCCAGCACGGTGGTGCCGTTCCACGCGAACGTGATGCCCGAGCCCAGGTGCGGCATGCCGGCAATCGGCAGCTCGGCGATCTTGCGGCGCACATCGAGGTTGACGACCTGGGCCGTGGGCACCTGGCCCTGCGCGCCCGGTGGGGGCCGCGTGGAGCCGAGCACATGGGTGTAGCTCTGGTCAAAGAAGAAATCGTCGAGCGGCCCGTCGAGCGGCGTGCGGCGCACGCCCTGGTAGCCGGGCTTGGCAATGGCTTCGCCCATCTTGTAGTCGTGTACCAGGCCGTCATAAATGGGCGCGGCCTGGGGGTCGTAGGAAATCTCCCAGACCTCGGGGATGTCCTTGAGGGCCACCACAAAGCTCTGGCGCGGCGCCGCGTCGTACACCGCCGAGACGCGCGAGGCGCTCTTGCCGTCGAGCGTGGTGGCGTCGTAGCGCTTGACGAGCTGCAGGTCGGCGTCGAACAGCACGGCGGTGCGCGGCAGGTAGTTCGCCGCCATGACCCAGCGCCCGTCGCCGCTGACGGCCACGTTGCGCATGTTCAGGCCGGCGCGCACCTCGGCCACCACCGTGAGGTTCCACAGGTCGTACTTGGTGATCCAGCCGTCGCGCGAGCCAAAGAACACAAAGCGCCCGTCGGGCGTGAACTTGGGGCCGCCGTGCAGCGCGTAGCGGCTGGCAAAGCGGTGGATGACCTCGAAGCGGTCGCCGTCGACCAGCGAGACATGGTGGTCGCCGCCCTCGACAACCACGAACAGGTTCATCGGATCGGCCTTCCACGCCGGGCGCGCCGGCAGGTGCTGGGCGCCGGCAGTTTCCACGCGCGAGGCGCGGATGTCGGCGTCGCTCCAGGCGGGCGCGGGCGTGGTGGGCTGGTAGATCCAGTCGACCACGCTGGCGATCTCATAGTCCGACAGCTGGGCCGCATAGCCGCCCATCTGCGTGGCCGGGCGACCCTGCTGCACCACGGCGAGCGCGTCCTTCTTGCGCAGGCGCTCCAGGCTTTCGGGCAGCAGCGCGGGCCCCATGCCACCGGTGCGCGTGACGCCATGGCAGGCGGCGCAGTGCTGCTGGTAGAGCGCGCCGGCGGCGATGGCGGCGCCGGCCGGGGCGGTCGGCGGCGCTGTCTGCGCGGGCGCCGGAGCGGGGGCCTGTGCCTGCGCCAGACCGTGGCCCATCCACAGCAGGCCGGCGGCCAGCAGCCACGGCGCGGCGCGGCCCAGAACGGTGTGTGCTTCAGACATGCTGGCCCTCCGCTGCCACGATGTCGATCACGCGGCGGGCGCTGCGAAAGGGGGTCAGCGCCACGCGCTGCGCGTCGCTGCCCGCCGCGAGGCCAATCTCGTCGTCGCGCAGGTAGCAGCCGGGGTCTTCGGCCCAGGCGTCGCCGGTGAGCTGCTGCGCGCGCACGCGGGTGTTGCCGCCGCAGAGGGCAAAGTACTGGCACGGCGCGCAGCGTCCGCCGACCGGGCGCGGGTGGGCCTTGAGGCCTGCCATCAGCGGTTCGGACGTGTCCGACCAGATGGCCGAGAACGGCCGCTGGCGCACGTTGCCCAGGTCGTGGTGCCACCACATGGTGTCGGGGTGCACGGTGCCCAGGTTGTCGATGTTGGCCACGTTCACGCCGCTCGCATTGCCACCCCACGCCACCAGGCGCTCACGCAGCGGTGCCGCCCACTGCGGCATGCGCGCCTGCACCCACTGCAGCAGGTAGGCCGCATCGGCATCGTTGTTGCCGGTCACGTAGTCCTCGGCACGGCCCTCCAGCGCGGCCTGCCAGGCGCGCCCGAACAGCAGGTCGAGGGCGCCCCGCGTGGCCTCGAACTGCGCGTCCTTGCCCCGGTGGATGTTGCCGCGTCCGGCGTAGTTGAGGTGCGAGAAATAGAACTTTTCGACGGCCTCCTGGCGCATCAGGTCGAGCAGCGCCGGCAGGTCGTGCGCGTTCAGCGCCGTCATCGTGAAGCGCAGGCCGACCTTGACGCCGCGCGCGTGCAGGTGGCGCACGGCGGCCAGGCTGCGCTTGAAGGCGCCTTCGAGCCGGCGGAAATGGTCGTGCGTCTCGCGCAGGCCGTCCAGGCTGATGCCGACGTAGTCGAAGCCGGTGGCCGCCACGCGGTCGGCCATGGCCTCGTCGATCAGCGTGCCGTTGGTCGACAGCCCGGTGTAGAACTTCATCGCCTTCGCGCGTCCGGCGATCTCGAAGATGTCGGGCCGCATCAGCGGCTCGCCTCCCGAGAGGATCAGCACCGGCACACGGTAGGCCTTCAGGTCGTCCATCACGCCAAACACTTCGCGGGTCGAGAGTTCGCCCTCGTAGTCGTGGTCGGCCGAGAGCGCATAGCAGTGCTTGCAGGTCAGGTTGCAGCGGCGGATCAGGTTCCAGATGACGACCGGGCCGGGTGCGCCGCCGCTGCCCTGGGCGCTGTGCCTGCGTGCGGGCGCGGCTTCCGGGTAGTGGCCGGTTTTTTCTGCGTGCGCGAGTTCGCGCAGGTATTGGCTGATGCGGAACATGGCCTCAATCCTCCTTGGAAGGGTGTGTCAGCCGCAACCCGGTTTTCTTCAGGATGGCGGTGGAATACAGAATGGCGTGGCTGCGGCAGGCCGCGCCCAGCAGCTGCTGCAGCTGCACAGCCTGCTGCTCGACCTCGGCACGCGTGCGCCCGTGCAGCATGGCGAACAGGTTGTAGGGCCAGTCGGGCAGGCGGCGCGGGCGGCGGTAGCAGTGGCTCACGCCGGGCAGTTGGCCGATGCGCTCGCCCAGGGCATCGACCTGGGCGTCGTCCACGTCCCAGACGCTCATGCCGTTGGCGGTGAAGCCCAGGCGGTAGTGGTTGGGCACGGCGCCGATGCGGCGGATGAAGCCCGAGGCCAGCATCTGCGCCATGCGCGCCTGCACCTGCTGCCCGGAAACGCCCAGCGCGGCACCCACGGCGTCGTAGGGGCGCGGCACCAGCGGCAGGCCGCGCTGCGTGGCGGCGACCAGGGCGCGGTCGAAATCATCCAGCGCCATGGGTGGCTCCCGTCAACGGCAGTTTGAGTTCGACGAAGAATTCGCGCTCCTTGGGAAAGGCCAGCACGCGCAATCCGGTGTCGGCTTCGATGCGCGCCATGGCGGCCGCGGCGGCGGCCGGCGTTTCGGTGCCGAGCACGAACCACATGTTGAGCGCGTGCGCGCGGCGGTAGTTGTGCGCCACCTCGGGCAGCGCGTTGACCTGGGCGGTGACGGCGGCATAGCGCTCCTCGGGCACCGCCATGGCGGCGAGCACGAACAGTCCGCCGGCGCGCTCGATCTGGAACAGCGGGCCAAAGCGCGTCAGCGTGCCGTCGGCCAGCAGGGCGCCGAGGCGCTCGAGCACCACCGCTTCGCTGCTGCCCAGCTCCGAGGCGACGTCGGCAAAGGGCGTGTCGGTCAGCGGCAGCGCGCCGTGCAGGCGCTCGAGCAGGCGCACGTCAAAGGCTGAGAGCATGGGCTTCCCCGGTGGTGCCCGGCAGCGCGCGAAAGCGGCGCGGCCCGGTCTGCTTGAAGCGCTGGCGCGAGAAGAGCACCTCGCGCGGGACGTGCGCCAGGCCGCTGCGTGCGGTCACGCGCTCGATGACGGCGAGCACCGCGGCGCGGTCGCGCCCGTGCACCATGCAGTACAGGTTGTAGGGCCAGCCGGCCGCGCGCGCGCGCCGATAGGCCAGCGTCACGCCGGCCGCGCGCGCCAGGGCTTCGCCGCAGGCGTCGACCTCGGCGTCGGGCACGTCGAACACGGTCATCGCGTTGGCGTCGAAGCCGAGCTCGTGGTGGCGCACGATGGCGCCCAGGCGGCGCAGCGTGCCGGTGTCCAGCCAGTGCTGCAGCGTCTGCAGCACCTCGTGCGGCGTGCGGCCCAGCGCCTGCGCCCAGGCATCAAACGGGTGGTGTTCCAGCGGCACGCCCCCCTCCAGCAGCGCCGCCAGCGGCCGGTCGACCGCGGCCACGGGCGCGGCGGTCCGCGCCGCTGCGGCGGCCATCGGCGCGGGGGCGATGCGGCTGCGCAGGTCAAAGCCCAGGTCGATGCGGTAAGCGCGCTCCATGCGCAGCTGCAGCGCCGGCAGGCCGGTCTGCTGCTCCAGCGCCGCCATGGCGCGGCGCACGGCGGGGTCGTCGTGCCCGGTCATGACGAACCATAGGTTGTGCCTGTGTTCGCGCTCGTAGTTGTGGTTCACGCCCGGGTGCGCCGACACCTGCGCAGCGACGGCGCACAGGCGCTCGGGCGGCACGGCCATCGCCGCCAGCAGCGCCGCCCCTCCGGCGTGGCCGGCAAACACGCCGCCAATGCGGCTGAGCGCGCCGCTGGCCTGCAGTTGGGCATAGCCGGCCAGCACCGCGTCCACCGCCATGCCGGCCTGCTGCGCAATCTGGTGGAACGGGTCGCGCACCAGCGGAAAGCCGCGCTGCCAGGGGTTGAGCAGCGCCAGCTGCAGGGTGTCCAGGGGGGCCATGGCGTGCCTGCCTTCGCGCTCAGAAACCCATGCGCGCGGCGCGCGCGGTGAAGAAGATGCCGCTGGGCGAGTCGATGGCCAGCGTCGCCGTGGTGGCAAAGGTCTGGGTGTCGATCACGCTGACGCGGTGGTCGTCGCGCGAGCTGATCCACACGGCCTCGCCGCGCGGCGTGAATTCCATGTGCAGCACCGCCTTGCCGGGTTCGAGCGTGCGCACGATGGCCTGCGTGGTGGTGTCGATGACCTGCACGCGGTGGTAGTCGGGCACGGCAAAGTTGACCCACACCTGGCGTCCGTCGGGCCGCGCCATGACGAACACCGGCTGGCCGGCCACGGGAATGCGGCCCACTTCTGCCCACGTTTCGGTGTCGACCACCAGCACCTCGTGGCGGCCGATCGCGGGCAGGTAGGCGCGGCGCCCGGCCACGGCCCAGCCGCGCAGGTGCGGCATCTTGTAGACCGGCAAGGGTTCCTGCCCCCGGCCGTAGCCGCCGAGGATGCGGCGCACCCGGGGCTGTTCGTCCCATAGGTCCACCATGGCCAGACCGTCCTCGCCAAACAGGCCGGCGATGTAGTGGCGCCCGTTGGGCGTCACGAGCGCGTCGTAGGGCTGGCGGCCGATGTCGCGGAGCCGGGTCGTGCGCGGCCGCGCGGGGTTGGAGAAATCGCTGATCCAGATCTCGCCCGCATCAAACAGGCTGTAGACAAAGCGCCGGCCCGGCAGGTCGGCCAGGCCGACGACGCGCGAGCGCTGGCCCGGCGCGTATTCGGCCGGCACGTCGGCCAGCAGCGTGAGCGTGGCGGCGTCGAACACCTTGATGCCGCCGGGCGTGTAGTTCTGCGCCACCACCAGCGTGCCGTCGGCGCTGATGGCGCCGCCGATCGAGTTGCCCGCCTGCACCACGCGGGCCACGGTCTGCTGCGTGAGCAGGTCGACCTTGCTGAGCGCGCCGTCGCGGCCGAACACATAGGCGTAGCGCGCATCGCGCGAGAACACCACCGAGGCGTGCGACAGGTCGCCCAGGCCGCTGACCTGGCCGAGCACGCTGCGCTCGCTGGTGTTGACGATGGCCAGCGTGCC
>NZ_MWOM01000059.1:0-23846 GCF_012931925.1 Acidovorax sp. SRB_24 | reverse complement strand
TGCGCGCCGTACAAGGCCTGGACGACCGCGTGCGCGCGCGCGCTTTCGCGCGCGTCGTTGACCAGCATGGTGCCGCCGCGCCGGATGTCGAGCGTGGCGCGCGCGCGGTGCGCCTGCGCGGTGTGCTCGACCACACGCCGCAGGGCGGCCTGCAGATGCACCTGGTCGCCCTTGTCGGTGGTGCGCAGCGTGCCAGCCAAGGCTGCGCTTTGGGGAATCACGTTGCCCGCGTGACCGCTGTGCAGCTTGCCAAAGGTCAAGGCTGCGGCGTGCGTCGGATCGATCTCGCGCGAGATCAGGTGCGATGCGCCGGTCACGATCTCTGCGGCAACGACGATGGGATCGATGCCGCGCTGCGGCGTCGCGCCATGGCAGCCCAGGCCCTCGATCAGGATGTCGAAATTATCTCCCGCTGCCATGCGCGGGCCCGCTTGCACGGAAAACTTTCCGGTCTCGATCTCAGACCACAGGTGGATGGCGAACGCGCCGCGCACCGGGTGCGGCGCCAGCAGCTTCAGGATGTCGGCGGTGCCGCCCCCACGCTCTTCGGCCTGTTGAAAACACAGCTTCACCGTTCCGGGAATACGCTCGCGCATCTGCACCAGCATCTGTGCGGCGCCCAGCAGCATCGCCACATGCCCGTCGTGTCCGCAGGCGTGCATCACTCCTGCGTGGCGCGAGCAGTAATCGAGGTGCGGGTTCTGCTCCTGGATGGGCAGCGCGTCCATGTCGGCACGCAGCGCCACCATGCGCTCGGCATGCTGGCCCTCGACGGTGGCCACCAGGCCGTAGTCGCCTGCGACTTCGTAGGCGATGCCCAGGCGTTCGAGTTCGGCACGCACATGGTCAGATGTCATGCGCTCTTCAAACGACAGCTCGGGGCTTTGGTGCAGGTGGCGGCGCTGCGCCACCATGTAGTCTTGCAAGCTGAGCGCCAAGGCGGCAATGGAGGTGGTCATCATGCGTTTGTCTTCCTCTTTTGTCTGAATAAAGGCCACATGCCTATCAGGCCGAACGCCGGGCCGGGCAGCAAGATCCACACGGCCGCGCTGCCCAGAGCGCCAATAAAGTGCAGCAGCACCATGATGCTCACGATAGTGATCAGAAAGCCGATCCCGTTTTGAATGGCCAGTGCACTGCCCACCGATTGGGGCGGGCAACTGCGGGCCGAAATGGCAGAAAACTGGGGTGAGTCCGCTACCACGAAGAAGCCCCACGCCAGCAGTACCGCAAGGCGCGGCCCGAGCCAGTCCGCAGGCAGCAAGGGATACAGCAGGCACAACAGCCCCGACGATGCCAGCGCGGCGGCCGCCACCAGGGCACTGTTGACACGCAGGCTTAGGCGACCGCCGATGACACAGCCAAAGAATCCGGCGGCGATACCCATGAAGCTGATCAGCGCCACCGACAGCGGCGCCCCGCCATCGAGGCGGTGCGCGTCGTGGACCCATTGCGCAGCCAGCCAGGGCAGCACGGCCCAGAAGGCATACAGCTCCCACATGTGCCCGAAATAGCCCAGCGCAGCCGCACGGAAGTCCGGGATGCGGAACACCGACAAGGCTCTGCGTACCGAAGCACCCTGGCGCACATCCCCACGCAGCAGGTGCGGCCCATCGCCCAACCAGTACACCAGCCCCCCCCCCGCCAATGCCAGCATGGACGACGCACCCACCACCGTTTGCCACGGCCAAGCCGCGCCATAGGCCCGAATGCCATGCGGCAACGCGGTGCCCAATGTCAGCATGCCGACCAGCACGCCCAGCGCAGCCCCGGACTTCGCCCCCACCCAGCCGACAATCATCTTCATGCCCAGCGGATAGATGCCGGCAAGACAAACGCCGACCGCGAACCGCAGCAGGAGCCCGGCCTCGAAGCTGGCCCCGCCGGCCGAAAAAATGCCATTGATCGCAGCACCGGCGACACACGACACGGCGAACAAGCGGCTGGTGGAATAGCGATCGGCCCAGCCCGCATACGCCAGCCACAAAGTGCCTGCGATGAAGCCGGCCTGGGTGGCCGCAATGAGCCAGGCGAACTCGGCCGCGCCAATGTGCCAAGCGACCATCAAATCGTCGGCAGCACTGTTCGGGCTGAACCACAACGAGGTGCCCAGCCATTGCGCCAGGACGATCATCGCCACTGGCCACCAGGCACGGTTCATCCGCAGCGATCGAGCGCGCCGGCCAGGTCGTCGATCAAGTCGTCTGCATGCTCGAGGCCCACGGAGACCCGGAGCAGACCTTGCGGTGTCTTGCTTTCCGGGCCTTCGATCGATGCACGGTGCTCAATCAGGCTTTCCACACCGCCCAGGCTGGTGGCGCGCGTGAATATCTCGACATTCGCCGCCAGCGCCATGGCCGACTCTTTGCCGCCATGGACCTCGAAAGACAGCATGCCGCCAAAACCGGACATCTGCTTCTTGGCCAGCGCATGGAAGGGGTTGTCTTCCAGGCCCGGGTAATGCACCACGCTGACCTTCGCGTGCGCCTGCAGGAATTCGGCGACCTTCTGTGCGTTCGCGCAGTGGGCCTGCATGCGGGCCGGCAGCGTCGGCAGGCTGCGCATCACTAGCCAGCAATCGAACGGCGAAGGAACCCCGCCGCCAAAAAGCTGCGCCGTGCGCAACTGGGCGAAATGTTCATCGTCGTGGCGGCTCACCACCATGCCGCCCAACACGTCGCTGCGCCCCCCCAGGTACTTCGTGGTCGCATGCATCACCATGTCGCAGCCCAGCGCCAGCGGCTGCTGCAGCATGGGGCTGGCAAAGGTGTTGTCCGCAATGGCGCGCGCGCCATGCTGGTGGGCGATATCGACCAAGGCGGCGATGTCGACGCACTGCAGCAGCGGATTGGAGGGTGTTTCAATCCACACCAGGCGTGTGCTCGGCGTCATCCCGGCCTGGACTGCATCCAGCTGGGTCATGTCGACAAACGACGCAGAGACACCCCACTTGGCGAAAAGCTGCTTCAGCACGTTCGCCGTGCCGTGGTAGATATCGGCGGGCGCAATGACATGGTCGCCCGGGGAGAGTCCCTGGAAGATCGCAGTCACCGCCGCCAGGCCGGAGCCGAACGCCGCAGCGCCAGCGCCCCCTTCCAGCGCCGCCAACGCAGCCTCCAAACCATTGCGATTCGGGTTGTGGTTACGCGAATATAGGTAGCCCCGCGAATAACCGCCATCGGCATCCCGCTCGAACGTGGTGGACAGCTGGATGGGCTCGGTCACCGCTCCGGTGGCTGCATCCACGCCGTGCCCGGCGTGGACCGCCAGGGTTTCCATGCGGTATTTCTTGTTTGTTTTCATAGTGTTTGTTTTGCCAACATCACGCAGCTGGGCTCAGAACGCTGGCACCAGGCTGCCCTTGAAGCGCTCCAAAATGAATTGCTTGGACTGGGGCGAGCGCAGGGCATCGGCCAGTTTCTTCATGGCCGGGCTGTCCTTGTTGTCGGCACGCGCGGCCAGCAAGTTCACATAGTTCGACTGGCCACCTTCCAGGATCAGCGCATCCTTCATCGGGTTGAGCTTGGCTTCCAGGGCGAAAGTCGTGTTGATGACGGACAGATCCACTTCGCCAAGTACGCGCGGCAGCATGGGCGCCTCCAGTTGCTTGATCTTGATGTTCTTGGTGTTTTGAGCGATGTCCTTTTCGGTCGACATATTGTTCTTGGGGTCCTTGAGCTTGATGAGGTTGGCTTGGTCCAGCAGCTGCAGGGCGCGGCCACCATTCACCGCATCGTTCGGGATGGCCACGGTGGCACCGTCCTTGAGCTCACTGACTTTCGTGATCTTCTTGGAGTAGGCGCCAAAGGGGGCGATCAGCACATCGGCCACCGCCTGGATCGAGGCGCCGCGGCTGCGGTTGAACTCATCCATATAAGGCTTGTGCTGGAAAAAGTTCGCGTCGATTCTTTTCTCGGCCAGCTGCACGTTGGGCTGCACGTAGTCGGTGTAGACCTTGATGTCCAGGTCCACACCCTGCTGCGCCAGCATCGGCTTGAGGTGCTCGAGGATTTCCGCATGGGGCGTGGGGCTCGCGCCGACCACGATCTTGTCGGCGGCGTGGGCCAGCAAGGAAGCACCCAAAGCGAGGGCAATGCACAGTTTTTTCATGTTGTCTCCTGTTGAAATAATGGTTTAAAAAGCACGGCTACCGACTGAAATGGATCACCAGGCGCTGACCCACGGACTGCAGGATCTGCACCAGAATCAACAACAAAATGATGGTGGCGAACATCACGTTCAGCTGAAACCGCTGGTAGCCATAGCGGATCGCCAAGTCGCCCAACCCACCCCCGCCAACCACGCCGGACAGCGCGGTGTACGACACCAAGGCAATGGCGGTCACGGTCGCGGCGGCGATGATGCCCGGCAAGGCCTCGGGCAGCAAAGCGCCCAGCACGATTTGCCGCACGCTCGCGCCCATCGCCTGGGATGCTTCGATGATGCCGCGGTCCACCTCGCGCAGCGAGGTTTCCACGAGGCGCGCAAAGAACGGGGTTCCGCCCACCACCAGGGGCGGAATCGCCCCCGCCACGCCGAGTGAGGTGCCGGTGAGAAAAACCGTCACCGGAATCATCGCAATCAACAGAATGACGAAGGGCAGGGAGCGCAGGATGTTGACGCCGAACGATACGACGGCGTAGGTCTTTTGCGCCTCGAGCACCTGCTTGGGCGCCGTCAAAAACAGCACGACGCCGAGCGGCAGGCCCAGGAGCAGCGTCAGCGACAGTGCGCCGCCGAGCATCAACAGCGTGTCAACCGAGGCCCAGCCAATGTCGCGCCAGTCGATGCCGACGAGCATGAAGTGTTGCAAAAGATCGTTCATCAGAAATTCTCCTCAACCACCACGCCCGCCTCGGCCAGGCGGTGCAACGCAGTGCGCGTGTTGTCCGCCGTGCCCTGCACAGAAACCGTCAACTGCCCGCAAGGCGTCGACTTGATCTGTCCGAAGCGGCCGTTCAGGATCAGGAAGTCGACCGCGCATTCGCGCGCGACCCGGGTGAAGATCGGCTGGGTCATGGCACCGTTCATGAACGTCAGGCGCCGCACGGTGGCGGGCTCGATCCCTGCGGGGCCGCCCAGCGGCTCATCGGCGCCCATGTGCTCGGCCTCCATGACGAAGTTGCGCGTGGTCGGATGCTGCGGGTGCAGAAACACCTGGGCGACCGGACCGCTTTCGACGATCCTGCCCCCGTCGATCACGGCCACGCGGTCGCAGATGGTCCGGATCACGTCCATCTCATGGGTGATCAAGACAATCGTGAGGTGCAGTTTTTCGTTGATTTCGCGCAGCAGCTGAAGGATGGAGCGCGTCGTCTGCGGGTCCAAGGCGCTGGTGGCTTCGTCGCACAGCAGGATATGCGGGCCGTTCGCCAAGGCGCGCGCAATGCCCACGCGCTGCTTCTCGCCGCCCGAGAGTTGCTTGGGGTATTTGTCCTTGTGGCGGCCCAGCCCCACCAGGGCTAGCAGTTCGTCCACGCGCGCATCGATTTTTTTCTCGTCCGTCTCCCCTGCAATCCGGATCGGAAACGCCACGTTGGCGGCCACCGTCTTGGAGCTCAGCAGATTGAAGTGCTGGAAGATCATGCCGACCTTCCTGCGGAAGTTCCGCAGCGCCCGATCGTCGAACTCCAGAATGTTTTCACCACCGACGGTGATGCCGCCCTGCGTGGGCCGCTCCAGCAGGTTGATGAGGCGGATCAGCGTCGATTTGCCTGCGCCCGAATGCCCGATGACCCCGAAAATCTCCCCCCGCACGATGGACAGGTCAATGCCTTGCAAGGCCGGGATGCGTGTTTGGTGAACGGTGTAGCTTTTGTGTATGTCCGTGAGTTGAATCATGCGTTGTCTCTGTTTTTCTTTATTTATCGCGCCCCAAAGCAGCGTGCGGCCATGCCCTGCTGTCCCTGCACCCGCTCAGTTACGAAGTGTATACATGGCGGCCCGCGCAATGCTTGCGGCATCCACCCCGAAAAATCCGCGCAGCGCGGCCCGGGTGTCGCTGCGGCCGAAGCCGTCCGTGCCCAGTGTGAGGTAGCGCCGGCCCTCGGGCACCCAGGCGCGCACGCTGTCGGGCACGGCGCGCACGTAGTCGGTGGCGGCAATCACCGGGCCTTGGGTGGCGGCCAGCTGCTGGGCGATCCATGGCGTTCCGGGCGCCGCATCGCCGGCCAGCGCACGCTGCTCGCAGGCCAAGCCGTCGCGCGCGAGCTCGCTCCAGCTGGTTACGCTGAGCACCGTGGACGACACGCCCTTGGCGGCCAGCCGCTCGGCGGCCTGCAGCACCTCGGTCAGGATGGCGCCGGAGCCCAGCAGGGTCACGTTTTGGGATGAAATCGCCCCCTGACCATTATCTGCATTGCGCTGATAGCTATTGAATACATAGCAACCGCGCAGCACGCCCTCTGCCGCGCCGGCGGGCAGGTCGGGCTGGGCGTAGTTCTCGTTCATCAGCGTGATGTAGTAGAAAACGTCGCGCTGCTCCTGCACCATGGCGCGCATGCCGGCGTCGAGGATCACCGCGAGCTCGCCCGCGAAGGCCGGGTCGTAGGCCTTGCAGTTGGGGATGGTGGCGGCCACCAAGTGGCTGCTGCCGTCCTGGTGCTGCAGGCCCTCGCCGGCGAGCGTGGTGCGGCCCGAGGTGGCGCCGAGCAGGAAGCCGCGTGCGCGCTGGTCCGCGGCGGCCCAGATGGCGTCGCCGACGCGCTGGAAGCCGAACATCGAGTAGTAGATGTAGAACGGCAGCATCGCCAAGCCGTGCACGCTGTAGCTGGTGGCGGCGGCCGTCCAGCTGGCCAGCGCGCCGGCTTCGCTGATGCCTTCCTCGAGGATCTGCCCGTCGAGTGCCTCGCGGTAGCTCAGCACCGAGCCGATGTCTTCGGGCGCATAGCGCTGGCCCACGCTGCTGTAGATGCCGACCTGCTTGAACAGGTTCGCCATGCCGAAGGTGCGCGCTTCGTCGGCCACGATGGGCACGATGCGCGGGCCCAGCTGCGCGTCTTTGAGCAGGGCGCCGAGCATGCGCACAAAGGCCATCGTGGTGCTCATTTCCTTGGCCTGCGGCTGCAGCGCAAAGCGCGCGTAGCTCTCCAGCGCCGGCACGGGCAGCGCGTCGCAGATGGCCTCGCGGCGCGGCAGGTAACCGCCGAGCTGCTGGCGCTGCCGGTGCAGGTACTGCATCTCGGGGCTGTCCTCCGCCGGCCTGTAGAACGCCAGGCCCGTGGCCTGCGCATCGGAGAGCGGCAGGTTGAAGCGGTTGCGGAACTCGATCAGATCGGTTTCGTCGAGCTTCTTCTGGCTGTGCGTGGTCATCTTGCCCTGCCCCGCCGTGCCCATGCCGTAGCCCTTCTTGGTGTGCGCCAGGATCACCGTGGGCTGGCCGGTGTGGCGCGCGGCGGCCGCGTAGGCAGCGTGGATCTTCACGAGGTCGTGCCCGCCGCGCTTGAGGCGGTCGATCTGCTCGTCGGTCATGCCCTGCACCAGGTGCGCCAGTTCGGGGTTCTGGCCAAAGAAATTGTCGCGGTTGAAGCGCCCGTCCTTGGCGGCAAAGGTCTGCATCTGCCCGTCCACGGTGCCGGCCAGGGCCCGCGCCAGCGCGCCCGTGAGGTCGCGCGCGAACAGGCCGTCCCAGTCGCTGCCCCAGACCAGCTTGATCACGTTCCAGCCGGCGCCCGAGAACAGTCGCTCGAGCTCGTCGATGATGCGGCCGTTGCCGCGCACCGGGCCGTCGAGGCGCTGCAGGTTGCAGTTGACCACCCAGACCAGGTTGTCGAGCTTCTCGCGCGCGGCCAGCGTCAGCGCGCTCATGCTCTCGGGCTCGTCCATTTCGCCGTCGCCAAACACGCCCCACACGCGCCGCATCGCGGTGCGTCCTGCTGTGTCATTGCGTCCCGCGCAGTCGAGCAGCCCGCGGTGCGTGAGGTAGTGCATGAAGCGCGCGTGGTAGATCGAGCTGATCGGACCGATGCCCATCGAGCCCGTGGGGAACTGCCAGAAGTCGGGCATGAGCCACGGGTGCGGGTAGCTCGACAGGCCCTGCGCACCCGCGGCGGGCGCGGTGATTTCCTGCCGGTAATGCATCAAGTCCGCTTCGGACAGGCGCCCCTCCAGGTAGGCGCGCGCATACACGCCCGGCGCGCTGTGCGGCTGGAAGAACACCAGGTCGCCGCGGTGCTGGCCCGCGCCCAGGCCCTCGCGGGCGCGGAAGAAGTGGTTGAAGCCGGACTCGAAGAGGTCGGCCGCGCTGGCATAGCTGGCGATGTGGCCGCCGAGTTCGCCGTAGGCCTGGTTGGCGCGCACCACCATGGCCAGCGCGTTCCAGCGCACGATGGACGCGACCCGCTCCTCGATCGCCAGGTCGCCCGGGAACACCGGCTGCTCGTGCACCGCCACGCTGTTCACATAAGGCGTGTTCAGGTCGGGCTGCCAGCCAATGCGCTGGGTGCGCGCCAGCAGCACCAGCTCTTGCAGCATGTGGCGCGCGCGCTCTGGGCCTTCGGTTGCCAGCAGTGCCAGAAAGGCGTCGCGCCACTCGGCAGTTTCTTCGGGGTCGGTGTCGGCAGCGTCCAGGTCCGGCGCGGCAATGGAAAGAGACGTCAGGGCATTCATGCGCCCACTGTAATCACGGCCTGCTGAAATGAGATGCTTTTCTGCGGCCTGGAAATCCCGAATTTGCGGCATTTAATGCCACAAAAGATCCACAATGCGGCATATGAAACTAGACAACGTGGATTTTCGCATCCTTGCCGAGCTGCAGGCCGACGGCTCGCTCTCCAACGTGGAGTTGGCGCGGCGCGTGCACCTGTCGCCCTCGCCGTGCCTTGCCCGCGTCAAGGCACTGGAGGCGGCGGGCGTGATCAGCCGCTATGTGGCGCTGGCCAACGCGGCGGCCCTGGGGCTGGGGCTCAATGTGTTCATCAGCATCAGCCTCAAGACACAAAGCAAGGAAGCGCTGGCCGATTTTGAACGCCGCATCGCCGAGCACGACGAGGTGATGGAGTGCTACCTGATGACCGGCGACTCGGATTACCTGATCCGCGTGGCCGTGGCGGACATCTCGGCGCTGGAGCGCTTCATCCTGGAGCAGCTCACCTCGATCCCGGGCATTGAAAAGATCCGCTCGAGCTTTGCGCTCAAGCAGGTGCGCTACAAGACCGCGCTGCCCCTGCCGGTCCCGTAAAAAACCGCTCAGGACGCCGTGGGCGTGGACGCCAGAGATTCCAGCCAGGCCACCGTAGCGGCCAATTCAGCCGGGCGAATCTCGTGCGCGCCAGGGAACTCGCGGTAGGTCACCGCCACGGGCAGCGCCTCCAGGTGCTGCCGCACCGCATGGGCATTCGCCAGCGGGATCACGTTGTCGTGCGTGCCATGGCTCAGCCACAGCTGCTTGCCGCGCAGCGCGTCGGCCGGCGCTCCGAGCGCCACCGCCTGGGGCAACAAACGGCTGTGCCACACCAGCGCGGCGTGCAGCAGCTCGGGCCGTGTGAGCAGCAGCGACAGCGCCATGATGCCGCCCTGGCTGAAGCCGCCGACCACCACGCGCTCGGGCGGAATGCCCAGCTGCTTTTGCGCCGACGCCAGCACCTGTGCCAGCAGGGCGCGGCTGGCGGCCTCCTGCGTTTCGTTGATGCTGCGCCCCCCCCCGGGGGCCACGGAAAAATCGAACCAGGCAAACGCACCCGGCGCCATGCGGTAGGGCGCGCGCAGGCTCAGCACATGAAAACGCCCGGGGATATGCGCTGCGAGGCCAAACAGGTCCTGTTCGTTGCTGCCCACGCCGTGCATCAGCACCAGCAGCCAGGGCTGGGTCGTGCCGGCGGAAGCGGGACGACTTAAAAAGGTGAGCGGCAGATCAAGCATGGGTGAGCACCAGAGGCGGTTTGGGTTGATAAAAAGCCGGCAATCCGCGGATCAGGCCGCGGGCTGCAGCGCAAAGGCATCCATGGCCAGGATGCCGTACATCACTTCGCGGCTCAGGTAGTCGGCTTGCCAGTCATCGCCCGCGGCGCCCAGGGCGAAGAAGAACGGCAGGAAATGGTCTTCGGTCGGGTGGGCGCGCACGGCATGCGGCGCCTGCGTGCGGTAGTTGAGCAAGGCCTGGAGGTCGCCGCGCGCCACGGCCGCTTCGATCCAGCGGCTGAACTCCAGCACATAGGGCGCGGGCGTATGCGCGCCGCCAAAGAATTCACCCAGGTTGTGCGTCATGCTGCCCGAACCCAGCACCAGCACGCCCTGCGTGCGCAAGCTGCGCAGGGCCGCGCCCATGGCATAGACCTCGGCCGGCCCCGCGTCCGCAGGCAGCGCCACCTGCACCACCGGCACATCGGCCTGCGGGAACAGGTGCATCAAAGGCACCCAGGCGCCATGGTCGAACGGGCGCTTGGCGTCGCCCTCGGCAGGAATGCCCGCGGCCTGCAGCAGCCGCAGCACCTCGGCGGCCAGCGCGGGCGAGCCCGGTGCCGGGTACTGCAGCTGGTACAGCGCAGGCGGAAAGCCGCCAAAGTCGTGCCAGGTGGCCGGCTGCGCGCCCGTCATCACCTGCGGCGTGCGCGCTATCCAGTGCGGCGACATGATGACCACGCCGCGCAAGTCGGGGAAGCGCGCGCGCAGGCCCTGGCCCCAGCGGGTCAGCGCGGGGCCGGTTTCGCCTGCGTCGATGGCAAACAGCGGCGCGCCGTGCGACACATAAAGGGCGGGAATCGGGGTGTGGTCGGGGTGTGGTGCAGTGGCAGACATGGTGGGCATCCTCAATAGGTCAAATGTAGGAGCGAGCGGCCGCAATACCAAGCCCTGGCCGGCAGACAGTTTGTTCCGATTTCCGGACCAATGCCCGCGTCCGTGTCAGTCGCGCACTTTGCCGCGCAGCGCCTTGGTCTCGCTGCGCTGCGACTTGCCTTCGAGCCGGCGCTGCTTCGAGCCGTACGTGGGCTTGGTGGCGCGGCGGGCCAGCGGCGGCCGGGCCACGCTGTTCACCAGGGCGTTCAGGCGCTCCAGCGCGTCGGCGCGGTTCTGCTCCTGGCTGCGGTACTGCTGCGCCTTGATGACGAGCACGCCGTCCTGCGTGATACGGCTGTCGCGCAGCGCCAGCAGCCGCGCCTTCACGTCCAGCGCCAGCGACGAGGCGCCGATGTCAAAGCGCAGGTGCACCGCGCTGGACACCTTGTTGACGTTCTGCCCGCCCGCGCCTTGCGCGCGCATCGCGGTGATCTCCACCTCGCGCTCATCGACCTGCAACAGCGGCGCCGTCATCGGGTCACCCGCCACGGTGCCACGCGCTCAGGCCAGCGCGGCCAGCAGCGCAGCGTGGAACGCCTGCGGGCGCTCGAACTGCACCCAATGCCCGGCACCGTCGACCAGCGCCATGCCGCGGAAGTCGGGCGCCGCAGCCGCATAGGCGCCTTCGAGCTGGTCGATGTATTGGCGGTACAGCGCGTCGTGCCGGCCATAGATGGCATGCACCGGGCACGCCACGCGCGGCAGCGAGCGCGCCAGGATGTCGGTGCCCGAGAGGCGCCGGCTCGGCATGCGGTCGTGCTGCATGTTGGCCACGTGCAGGTCCAGGGCCAGACCCTCGATCTGCTGCGGATCGTGCAGCATCAGCGCGGCCAGGTTGTGGCGGTGCACCTCCAGCTGCTGCTGCGGGTCGACCAGGTGGCGCCAGGCTTGGAGCTCGAACTGGCGCCGCGGCACCACGCCCATCGCGGGGGCCCCCACCAGCACCAGGCGCTGCGCCAGGGCCGGGTGCGCCGCCAAGAGCAGGCCGGCCGTCAGGCCGCCAAACGAAAAACCCACCAGATCCACCGGCTGTTCGCCCATGAGGGCCTGCAGCCCCGCGCGCAGCGGCTCGACGAGCGCATCGGCGTCGGTGCCCGACGGCGGCAGGGTCGAGGCGCCAAAGCCCGGCAGATCGGGCACCCACAGCTGGCGGCCCGCAGCGGCCAGGGGCTCGATGTTGCGCACCCAGTGCGTCCAGCTGCCGCTGCCGCCGTGCAGCAGCACCAGCGGCGCCACGCCGGGGCGCGCCGCGCCCCAGACATGCCAGACCAGATCACCGGCGCCGCAGGGTGTGGTGCGCCGCTCGGCCAGCGCGGCCAGTGGCCGCACCTGCGCCGGCAGGTCGGCTGGCTCGGCAGACAGGGCCGCGCTCAAAGCCGCGCCAGGCCATCGATGGCCAGCCCATAACCCTGCACCCCAAAGCCGCAGACCACGGCGCGCGCGGCAGCGGCAATGTAAGAGTGGTGTCTGAACGGTTCGCGGGCATGCACGTTGCTGATGTGCAGTTCGATCAGCGTGATGCCCGTTCCCTTGATGGCGTCGAGCAGCGCCACGCTGGTGTGGGTGTAGGCAGCGGCGTTGAGCACCACGCCCGCGAGTTCGCCCGTGGCATGCAGGCGACCGGCCTCGTGGATCCAGTCCACCAGCACGCCTTCATGGTTGGTCTGGCGAAACTGCAGCGTAAAGCCGTGGCGAGCGCACGTTTCGATACACATTTGCTCGACATCGGCCAGCGTGTGCGCTCCGTACACGGCTGGCTCGCGCGTGCCCAGCAGGTTCAGGTTCGGGCCATTCAGGACAAAGACAGTTTTCAAGGGAGCGCTCCGGGCGTTGTGGCCACCGCACACACATCCTCGGCGGGCCTGAGCGCCCGATTATGCGGCGCCGCAACGCAGAAGCGGCCCCAAAGGGCCGCTGGGCGTGCCGCCCTCACGGGCGGCACGGAGAGGTGCAGGCAGCTTCAGTGGCGATGGCCGTGGCGGTGGCCACGCCAGCCTTCACGGTAATAGCCATAGGCGGGCGGACCCACTACCACCGCAGGGGCGTAATAGACCGGGCGCGGGGGCGCGTAGTACACCGGTTGTGGCGGCGCGTAATACACCGGGCGCGGCGGCGCGTAGTACACCGGCGCAGGCGCCGAATACACGGGGTAGGCATTGCCCACGCCCACCGCAATGCCGGGCGAACTCACGCCAATGGACCAGTTCACATCGCGTGCCTGGGCCGTGCCGGTGCCCAGCAGAGCCACCAGCGCCACGCCGGCAGCCACGCCATACAACGAACGGATTTTTGTCATTTCAATCTCCTGGTTGAAGAGAGGCTGGCAACCAAGCCGCACGGCCCCCGTTGGTACATAACGCACCAGATGGCCGAAAGGATGGCATAGAAGTGTAAAGTTCTTGTTTCGGGAAGTTCAGGTACCGCGCGAAGCCTGTTGCAGTGCGTAACGGCACCAAGGTGTGCCGCCTAAAATGCGCCCATGAGCCACCCCACCCCTGCCAACACCCCGGCCGCCGCTGCAGCGGCTGCCGACGCCGCCAAGCCCAGCAACTTCCTGCGCCAGGTCATCGAAGCCGACCTGGCCAAGGGCACCTATGCCACGCGCCGCTGGGCCGGCAGCCCCGGCGACGCCGCGCACCACGCCGCCAGCGATCCCGACCCGGCCAAGGTCCGCACGCGCTTTCCGCCCGAGCCCAACGGCTACCTGCACATTGGCCACGCCAAGAGCATCTGCATCAATTTCGGGCTGGCGCGCGACTACGGCGGCGTGTGCCACCTGCGCTTTGACGACACCAACCCCGAAAAGGAAGACACCGAATACGTCAACAGCATCATCGACTCGGTGCAATGGCTGGGCTTTGACTGGAGCCAGCCTGGCAACGACAAGCCCTACCAGGCGAGCGACTACTTCGGCTTCATGTACCGCGCGGCCGAGTACCTGATCGAGGCCGGCCACGCCTATGTGGACGAGCAGACCGCCGAGCAGATGCGCACCAACCGCGGCGACTTCAGCAAGCCCGGCGTGGACAGCCCCTTCCGCAGCCGCAGCCCGGAGGAGAACTTGGCGCTGTTCCGCGAGATGCGCGACGGCAAGCACGAGGACGGATCGATGGTGCTGCGCGCCAAGATCGACATGGCCAGCCCCAACATCAACATGCGCGACCCGGCCATCTACCGCATCCGCCGCGCCACGCACCACCACACGGGCGACACCTGGTGCATCTACCCGATGTACACCTATGCGCACCCGATCGAGGATGCGCTCGAGCAGATCACCCACAGCTTCTGCACACTCGAATTCGAAGACCAGCGCCCGTTCTACGACTGGGTGCTCGAGCGCCTGACCGAAGGCGGCCTGCTGGCCAGCCCGCCCCCGCGCCAGTATGAGTTCTCGCGCCTCAACCTGACCTATGTGATCACCAGCAAGCGCAAGCTCGCCCAGCTAGTGTACGACCACAAAGTGTCAGGCTGGGACGACCCGCGCATGCCAACAATAGTCGGCCTGCGCCGCCGCGGCTACACCGCCGCCGCGCTGCAGACATTTGCCGAACGCATCGGCGTGACCAAGAGCGACAGCTGGATCGACTACGCCACGCTCGAAGGCTGCCTGCGCGAAGACCTCGAACTCAAGGCCCACCGCGGCATGGCCGTGCTCAACCCCGTCAAGCTCGTGCTGACCAACTGGGACGAGGTCATGGGCGCCGGCCACCTGGAGCCCTGCAGCCTGCCCGCCCTGCCCCACCCACCCGAGGGCGTCGAAGCGCCCGTGCGCCACTTCACCATTGGCAAGGAAGTGTGGATCGAGCGCGAAGACTTCGAAGAAGTGCCGCCCAAGGGCTACAAGCGCCTGTTCCCTGGCAACAGGGTGCGCCTGAAGGGCGCCTACGTCATCGAGTGCACCGGCTGCACCAAGGACGCCAACGGCAAGATCACCGAAGTGCTGGCCACCGTGGTGCCCGACACCAAGAGCGGCACCCCCGGCGCCGACAGCGTGAAGGTGAAAGCCGCCATCACCTGGGTCGGCGTGGCCGACGGCGTACCGGCCGAAGTGCGCATGTACGACCGCCTGTTCCTCGACGCCCAGCCCGACGCAGGCGGCAAGGACTTCATCGAGAGCCTGAACCCGAACAGCCTGAAGGTGGTGATGGCGATCGTGGAGCCGTCACTGGCCAATGCGCAGCCGGACGACAAGTTTCAGTTTGAGCGGCATGGGTACTTTGTGGCGGATCGTATTGACCATCAGGTGGGCAAGCCGGTGTTTAACTTGGCGGTGGGGTTGAAGGATTCTTGGGGAAAGTAATTTCCCTTTGAATTAGAAAAGAAGGCCAGTGAACTTTGAAGTTTGCTGGCCTTTTCTTATGGGTTCGGTGTTTGCTTACGACGGCGGATTCAACCAGTCGATGCAACGGTCTGGGTGAACATCTCAGCCGGTGCGTGTCCGTCGCATTCAATCCGCTAAGGGTTGGGCAAGGGAGGAGCAAGGGAGCGCGGTACGCACCTTTTCCTTGCGTCATGAGGTGTCGGGGAGCAGGAACGCGCCCTGAATGGCGATGCAACGGCTGGGCGTTACTCGGGTGCTGTGGGTTCGATGCTCGTGGCGCCTGCAGCAGAGGGAAAATCCATGAAGCAACACAGCCTGCCCTAAGTTTCGTACGGGCTCCTGCAACTTGGGCTGTGTTCGACGAACAATGTTCGAATATACCCGTCCATTTTGGTGTGTGCATGGTCATCTCTGCTCAATCGTACGCGACGACCACCAATTACTTGGTCGATTTTTTCACCATCCATGCCTTGCCGTAGCAAACCTACAGGCACTTCACCAATGGCACGCTTGAGAAGCGCTTCGCAGATAACGCCGAATTGCGCATCTGAATCAACGCCTCCAGAACCATCTGTGACATTCAAAGTCAGCTTCAATCGCTTGACGGCCTTTTTATCTCCGCTCACATAGTAAACGACATCCCCATGAAAAATGGATTCGTTTTCAACTTGGAGTACGCGAGAACTAGCCCACCATTGATCCTCATATGTTCTGTGATAGTCGTCTGTTTCCAACCCCTTATTCGCGAGGAATCTAGTGGCGTCAGATGGACTCCAGCCTAACTCGGAGGCAACATATTCCGGCTGGCGCTCCCTTCTTTTAGAAGATTTGATTTCTGAAATTATCTCTTGAACTTGTTCTTTGTTCTTTGGACGAAAAAGACCAACGCTGCGTCGCCATCTTTGAAGTCCATTCAGGTCGAGGCGGAAATGCAGGAGAGCCTGTCTCATCGCGTACTTGTGAAGCGAATCATCTCCAATCAAGATACGTGTCGCACTCCCCACGGTTTCATAAGTCATAATGATGCTAACCACATACAAATACGGCAAAAACAAAACCGACAAAAACAATGGCACTGACAATTCCCGCAGATTATGCGCTGTCGCGAACCCGGGGAAATCCAATGCCGCCTGATGGATCCCATTTCCGAGATAAACCAATCCTCCAACCACTAGAATGAAGCTCGTCAACTTGTGTACTTGGGCCTGCTCAGTTTTTTTGGCACTGTACACATGAACCATAGAGACCAGCACAAAAAAAGGAACGAGAATTAATTCTGCAACAATAGAGAAATTGTAAGCATCGACGACAAAAATAACCAATACTGCGATGGTAAAAATCTCACGGATTGATTTTTTCAAGTACGAACGCTCATCAGCGATCTTTGAAGCCCCCATTAACGCCAAAAACGCATACGACACCCCCCATAGCAGGGTGGTTTTGAGGTTAGAAAAATCCCAGAAGCCTAAGAGTCGCAAGCTTTGTACACACAGCACAATCCAAAAAATCCCCCAAAGCAACACAACTTGGATCTTTGCATTAAAGAATGCAGAAAAAAGATTATTAATGGATTCGCCTAAAGAATTTCCCCAGCTTTTCCATAGCAAAACGGCGAAAAAAGCAAAAATCCAGACCAGCGATGCAGTTTCCCGGTTATTTAACCCCACGCCATTCTCCAAAGTTATTAAAACAAAGAGCTATCTGTCAAAAAACAATTTCCCAATATTATAAAAATTGATACTTAGTCATAGGAGCGCTACTCGGAAAGGTCTTCATCCGAAAATCCATACATGCCCATTCTCATCGCCAAGAAGTCCATCTTGGCCAACATCGCCACGGACTCGCGCAGGCGCACATTGGCATAGCATTGACAGAAGCGCATAAGTGTCGGTGCCGTGGTGTCGAGCCAGCCAGCGAGCATCGGACGTACAACCCATCCTGCGCCACCGTCCCACACCGAAGATCTCGCGTCTTTGACAGAGCCGGGCTATTCGCTCTAGGCTTTGCCCCGGCGTTTGCTACGCTTCTTATAGCTGCCTACGATTATTCCGCCTGCGCCAGTGCTTCTTTTTCTTTCAAAGCGCTCAATGCCTCGCCGCAAACACCACCACGTCTACGTGGTCGAACTCTCCAAACACGTGCTGAACGAGCCGCGCTTTCGCAAAAACAATCCGGGCTACATCGACGGCAAACCCTGCGTGTACGTGGGCATGACCGGCCTCGACCCCGACGTGCGCTTTGACAAGCACAAGGCGGGCATTCAGGCCAACCGATTCGTGACCCAATACGGCCTGCGCCTGCTGCCCGATTTGTACGAAGGGTTCAACCCTATGGGCTACGACGACGCCGTGGAGCGGGAGATCGAGATCGGCATCGACCTGCGCTCGGCCGGGTTCGGCGTGTGGCAAGCCTGAACCTGCCGCTCTGGGCGCTCAGACATTGGTGCTCCCGTCGCCGGAGCGGGAGCACTTCTTTTTTGATAGCTGCCAGCGCTTGCCTGCCATGCGCTAGAGGCCAATTTCATTCAAATCCATCGGCGCATGAAACGTTGCAGGCCGGCACCAGCAGCCTCGCCCTGCCGCGCCTGCCCACCTCACTTCAACCACTTGTCGGCCGCCTGCTTGAGCGCGCCGCGGCTGTCCACCTGGCCCCAGGCGAAACCCATCACGCGGGTGTAGTCGGTGTCGTCCTTGGGCAGCATGAAGCCGAGGTAGCTTTTGGGCGTGAGCGGTGCGTCCATGAACGCGGCGTGCAGGCGCGGGTCGGCCTTGCTGTAGACCAGCGCCTCGTAGGTCTCGGTGATCATCACATCGCCCTTGCCTTCGGCGATCAGCGCAGGAATCTCGGCGTTCTTGTCGTGCGTGCTGACCTGCGCGGCCTTGAGGTTTTCCAGCACATAGGCCTCGTTGGTGCCGCCGGGGTTCTTGATGACGCGCACGGTGGCCTTGTTGAGGTCTTGCGGCGTGGCGAACTGTGCCTTGTCGGCGGAGCGCACCAGCGCCACCTTGCCGAAGGGCGCGTAGCCCGGGAGCATCTCGATCTGGCGGATGCGCGCGACGTTGCGGGTGATGCCGCCCACGGCCACGTCGAACCTGTCGGCCTGGATGTCCTTCATGAGGTTGGGCCACGAGGTTTGCACGTACTCGATCTTCACGCCCAGTTCCTTGGCCATGGCCTCGATCACGTCGATGTCGTGGCCCGAGAAGCCGCCATCCGTCTTGATGGCGAACGGCCGGTAGTCGCCCGGCGTGCCCACGCGGATGACCTTGGTCTCCATGATCTTGTCGAGCCGGGGGCCGGCCTGCGCGGCCTGGCTAAAGGACAGGCTGGCCAGCAGGGCCATGGCGGCCGCGGCGATGGTTTTCTTGGTGATCATTTCAAAGCGCTCCAGGATGGGGTGGGGAAAGCGGCCTGGGGGCGGAGCGGTTTGCACCGCCCCACGGCCGCACGAAAAGAATACCCGCGCCCCCTGCATTCACCTGCCGCGCAGGCGCCAGCGGCCGGCGTGCCCACGGTCGGGCACCCCGGTGCCATCCATTGCGGCGTACCATGGCAGCGGGCCCGCTGGCCCCTGTTTTTCCCGAAAGGAAGCCCGCCATGAACTCCCCCGCCTCCCTTGTCGACGAACTGATGGCCCACCTTCAGGGCGCTCCGCTGCAGCAGATGGCGCAGCAACTGGGCACCAGCCCCGAGCAGACGCAGAACGCGGTGGGCACAGCCCTGCCGCTGCTGTTGGGCACGCTGGGGCGCAATGCGGCCCAGCCCCAGGGTGCGATGGATCTGTTTGGCGCCTTGCAGCGCGACCACGCGAACAGTCCTGACCTGGGCGGGCTGCTGGGCTCCCTGCTGGGCGGTGGCGGCGCCGCGCCGGAAAGTCCCCAGACGGATGGCGCGGGCATCCTGGGCCATATTTTTGGCGGCAACCGGCAGCGTGCCGAGGAAGGCCTGGGCCAGGCCACCGGGCTGGGCGCGGGCGCCGGAAAATTGCTGCAGCTTCTGGCGCCGGTCGTGATGGCGTTCCTCGCCAAGCGCATGACCACGGGCGGCATGGACGCCGGCAGCCTGAGCGAGACCCTGGGCCAGGAGCGTGCGCGCGCGCAGCAACAGGGCGGCCTGGGCGGCGGTCTGCTGGGCAGCCTGCTCGACCAGGACGGCGACGGCCACGTGGGGCTGAGCGACCTGCTGAAAATGGGCGGTGGGCTGCTGGGCGGAAAGCGCTGAAGAAGCGCAGCGCCGCGCCAGCGCTCGGCTTCTAAAGAGAGCGTGGCGCGGAGACTTCCGACGGGTGCCGGCGCAGCCGCTCCGCTAATCACATTTGATAGCTGCCAGCGCTTTCCCAGAAAGCGTTTGCGGCCCATTTGACTCTTATTTCTCTCCATGAACTTTGCCGACCGGCTGACACAGCTTCCCTCCGCCCGCCACCTCGCGGCCCTGCAACTGCTCGGCGCCGACGGCCAGGTGCTTGCCACCATTGAGAACCAACCGGGCAAGACCGGTTCGATGGTGGTCTATGCCGCGCTGGCTACCTTGTACGCCGGCACGATCACGCCCGCGGCCGCGCGCCTGGGGCTGGAGTGGTATGCCGAGCAGGTGGCGGACGCGAAGGCCTTTCCGGGCAAGCACCCCAACATCGACCGTCTGCTGGCCTGGGCCGAGGGCACCGAGAGCTACCGCGTCCGGCCGATCGCCGCGTGAGGGAAGCGGCGGCGGATTTGTGTTTTCGACCGCGGTGGGCGAACACGCCACGGCCGATTCGTCGTACAAAGGCGAACGGTTTTTCGCCTTCCCACTGAAAGGAGACAGTCCATGACCGCCACCACCGGCACCGTCACCCTGCACCGCGTGCTGCGCGCGCCGCCCGAGCGCATCTACCGCGCGTTTCTCGACCCCGACGCCATGGCCAAGTGGCTGCCGCCGCACGGCTTCACGGGGCGGGTGCTGCACCTGGATGCGCGCGTGGGTGGCAGCTACCGCATGCAGTTCACCAATTTCAGCAGCGGCCAGACCCAGGCATTCGGTGGCGAGTACGTGGAACTGGTGCCGGGCGAGCGCATCGTGCACACCGACCGCTTCGACGACCCGAACCTGCCCGGCGAGATGCGCACCACGCTCACGCTCCGCGCCGTGCTGGTGGGCACCGAAGTCACGGTGCTGCAGCAGGGCATCCCCGCCATGATCCCGACCGAGGCGTGCTACCTGGGCTGGCAGGAGTCGCTGCATCTGCTGACGCAGCTGGTCGAGGCCCAGGTGCCGGGCTGAGGCGGCGCAACGCCGAACCTTCCGCTGTTTTCGCCGCTCTCTTCACCACCATGCCGACACCTTCTTTTCCGATCACCCCCACCATGCCGCGCCTGGGCCTAGGCACCTGGGGCATGGGCGAATCGCCGGCGCGCCGGCGCTCGGAAGTGGCGGCGGTGCGCGCGGCCATCGGCATGGGCTACCGGCTGATCGACACGGCCGAGATGTACGGCGAAGGCGGGGCCGAAGAGGTGGTGGGCGAGGCCCTGGCGCAGGCGCTGCGCG
This sequence comes from Acidovorax sp. SRB_24, assembly GCF_012931925.1. Classification (NCBI taxonomy): domain Bacteria; kingdom Pseudomonadati; phylum Pseudomonadota; class Betaproteobacteria; order Burkholderiales; family Comamonadaceae; genus Acidovorax; species Acidovorax sp. SRB_24. Next base: position 3,229 of record NZ_MWOM01000059.1, on the reverse strand, counting down.
CGTCGGAGGTGGCGCGCGACCAGATGTACGTCGTCAGCAAGGTCTACCCGCACAACGCCAGCCGCGCCGGCACGCTGGCCGCCTGCGAGCGCAGCCTGCGCCGGCTGGGGCTCGACCACGTCGACCTGTACCTGCTGCACTGGCGCGGGCAGGTGCCGCTGGCGGAAACCTGCGCGGCCCTGCAGACGCTGGTGGCGCAGGGGCGCATTGGCCGCTGGGGCGTGAGCAACTTCGACACCGGCGACCTGCAGGAGCTGTTGGCGCTGCCCGACGGCCCGCACTGCGCGGCCAACCAGGTCTATTACTCGCTGAGCGAGCGCGGCGCGGCCTTCACCCTGCTGCCCTGGCAGCGCGCACACGGCGTGCCGCTGATGGCCTACAGCCCCATCGACCAGGGCGCACTGGCGCAAAGCGGCGCCCTGCAGGCCCTGGCCGGGCGCCTGGGCGCCACGCCGGCGCAGGTCGCGCTGGCCTGGCTGCTGGCGCAGCCCGGCGTCGTCGCCATTCCGAAAGCCGTGCACGAGGCCCACCAGCGCGAGAATCTGGCCGCCGCCGACCTTGCCCTGTCGGCAGACGACCTGGCCGAGCTGGACCGCCTGTTTCCGCCCCCGGCGCGCAAGGCGCCGCTGGCCATGCTCTGAGCACGCGCGCGGCCGGTGCACACTGTGGGGGCGGCGAGCCCGCAGCCACTCCGGCCCCCCGCACCGGCCCACGCCACCGTTCGCGCCTTCCAGCCACCCACCCAGGACCCCGCCATGAGAAAACTCCGCGTCACCCTTGAACTTGAAATGTCCGTTCCCGACGACTGGGAGCTGGTCGAAACCTCGGAGGGCATGCCGGTGCTGAGCCTGCCCAATGGCACTTTTCTGGACATGGCGATGGAGCCGCTGTTCGCCAGCAACCCCGAAGAGACCTGGTCCAGCACGGACGACGACACGCTGCTCAACGACATTCTGGACATGGTCGAGAGCGAAGCGGTGACCTACGAATTCGTCCGGCACTGACGCCTGCGCGGGCGCCCGGCCATGGGCGCGCCGCGCCCGTTCAAAGCCAGCGCCGCACCTGCGCGCAGTACGCGGTGTAGGCCGCGCCAAAGCGCGCCGCCAGCGCCCGTTCTTCGGGCCGGATCTGAAAGCGCGTGATGAAGGCGCCAAACGCCAGCGGCCCGAGCAGCGCCCAGGGCGAGGCCAGATACAGCGCGAGGCCCAGCAGCATCAGCGCCAGCCCCAGGTACATCGGGTTGCGCGTGATGCGGTAGACGCCGGTGGTCACCACCGCAGTGGCTTTGTCCGGTGTCAGCGGGTTGACGGTGGTTCGGGCCTTGCGGAAGGCCAGCAGGCCGGCCAGGTCAAAGCATGCGCCCACGCCGGCCAGTGCCAGCGCGGCGCCCACGCGCACACTGGGCGGCAGCGCCAGCACCGGCGGCAGCCAGACCGAGGCAGCCACCATGGCGCCGACCGCCGCGGCGGCGACCAGGGGCGGAGGAATCTTGAGTTCAAGCGGGGACATAGACACCTGCAACAGTGGAGGAGACACGCCGGGTTGTACACCGGGCCCGGCATTGCCCGCGCGGCGCTGGCCCCGGTCGTCCCGAGCGCGGCCGCCCTACAGCTGCGAATGCAGCACCGAGGCCAGCCGCTCGGCCAGCTTTTCTTTCCAGGGGCGGTTCAGCCAGTCCTCGTAGGTGACGGCACGCGAGCGCTTGAGGTCGTCCTCGAACACAGCGGTCTGCCGCACCGCAAAGGCCGGGTCGTAGACGTTCAGGTTGGCCTCGTCGTTGAGGCGAAACGAGCGGTTGTCGAAGTTGGTCGAGCCCACCGACACCATGCGCTGGTCGACGATCATCACCTTGCAGTGGTACATGGTCGGCTGGTACGTGTAGATCTTCGCGCCGGCCTGCAGCAGCGGCCCCCAGGTGGCGCGCGAGGCGGCCTTCACGGTCTCGGTGTCGGTGTGCTCGCCGGGCGTGATGATGCGCAGGCGCACGCCGCGCTGGAGCGCATCGGCCAGCAGCTTGCGCGTCAGGTCGTCGGGCACAAAGTAGGCGGCCGAGAGGTCGATGCTGCGCTCGGCCGCCGTGATGGACAGGTGGTACATCAGCTGCATGCTCTCGCTGCCGCTGGCCGGCGAGCTCGAGAACATCTGCGCGCGCTGCCCGCCCTGCGGCGCGAGCGCCGGAAAGTACGCGAGGCCGTGCATCACGCGCCCCGTGGCCTTGAGCCAGTTGTCGAGGAAGGTCGCCTGCATCTGCGCCACCACCGGCCCCTTGACCTGAAAGTGCGTGTCGCGCCAGTGGTCGGGGTCTTGCGCGTGGCCCGTCCACTCCGGCGCAATGCCGACGCCGCCAGTGAAGCCGATGGCGCCGTCCACCACCAGCAGCTTGCGGTGCGTGCGGTTGTTCAGCCGCGCCAGGTCGTACCACGACGGCTTGTGGAATTTTTCGATCTCGACGCCCGCGTCTTCCATCTCGGTGAGAAAGCTTTTTTCGATCTTCGCGCTGCCCACCCAGTCCAGCAGCACATGCACGCGCACGCCGGCGCGGGCGCGCTCGCTCAGCGCGTCGGCGAACTGCCTGCCGATGTCGCCCGACCAGTAGATGTAGGTTTCGAACGTGATGCTGTGGCGCGCGCCGCGGATGGCCGCGAGCATGGGCGGAAAGATCTGGTCGCCGTTGAGCAGCTCGACGACCTCGTTGCCCGCGGCCACGCTGGGCCCGAGCAAAACCCCCATGGCGCGCTCGAACTGCGGGCTGGCCGTGGTGTAGAGCCGGGGGATCTGGTGCTCTATCTTCTTTTCGCCGGCCGTGAAGTTGAGCGCCAGCAAACCCAGCACGCAGGTCACGGCGAACGTGATGGCGATGGCCTTCCAGAAACGAAGTTTTTTCGGCATGGCAGCCATTGTCGGGTTGTGCATTCCACACGCCGCGTAGGCGGAAATCGCCAGTCGCGCGGGCGGTGCCGGCCGGGCCGGCAAGCGGTGGCAGACTGGCGGCTGTGTGCAGTGCGCATGGGGCTGGCGCGCCCGCGCCGCCCGGTGCCGCTGCCTTTTCACGCCCCCTTTTCCCTCACTGCTTTGAGCTTGCCATGCATTCCCTGCCGTTCTTTCCAGGCTCCGCGCCGGTCGCCCTCCCCCCCCACGCCACCGCGCCGCGCGATAGCGCCCTGCGCCGCCGCGCCCTGCTGGGCGGCTTGGCCGGATCGGCGCTGCTGGCGCCGTGGTCCATGCAGGC
>NZ_MWOM01000123.1:0-4560 GCF_012931925.1 Acidovorax sp. SRB_24 | reverse complement strand
ACCACAGCGTCAGCGCGCGCTGGCTGGACGCGGGCGACCCGCAGCAGCGCGCCGAGCTGTTTGCCGGCGTGCCGCTGCCCGGCGAGGGCGACGCCGCCCCCTTTGCCTGGGCGCACCGCGCGCTGTGCCGCCAGGGTCTGCGCCTGCGCATCGACGGCGCCCCCGGTGCCCCTTCGGGCGAGACGGTTTGGCTGCAGCTGCGCCACCAGCCGCGCGCCGCAGTCGAAGCGCCGCTGCTCGTGGTGGACGTGGCAGAAGGCGTGCGCTGCATGCTGATCGAGACGCACGAACGCGTGCCGGCGCAATGCGGGCAGAGGCTGGCGCAGAACCTGCACATCCACCTGCGCCTGGCGCCCGGCGCCACGTTGCAGCACCTGCGCGTGGCCACCCCGGGCGCGGACGATCAGGTCGCCCACCTCGTGCATGCGCAGCTGGGCCGGGGCGCGCACTACCACCAGGCGCTGGTCGCCTCAGGCAGCCAGTACCACCTGCAGCGCACGGCACTGCAGCTGCAGGGTACGCAGGCCAGCGCACGCACGGCCGGTGTGCTGTTTGCCGGCGGTGCAGCGCTCGAGCAGCAGGTCCAGACATCGCACAGCGCCGCCCACACCGCCAGCGCCGTCGAGGCCCTGGTGTTGGCCAGCGGCAAGGCCCACGCCGTCGCCAATGCCCACACCTGCATCGCACCGGGCGCGGACGGGGCCGACGCGCGCCAGCGTTTGAGCGGCATCCCGCTGGCAGGCCAGCCGCGGCTGGTGCTGCGCCCGCACCTCGAAATCCACCACGACAAGGTGCAGGCTGCGCACGGCGCCACCTGGGGCGCACTGCCCGAGGACGCCTTGTTCTATGCCCGCCAGCGCGGCCTGGACGAAGCCAGCGCGCGCGCGCTGATCATCGAAGGCATGGCCACCGCACTGCTGGAGCGCTGCTTTGATGACGCCGAAACACTGGCCACGCTGCTGGCCGACGGCCTGCTGGCACGCACCATCGCGCGCCACCTGGCCGCAGCGCAGGAGCCGCACCATGGGTGAAATGCACTTCCTGCCGGACTTGGCCACCGCCCCCGACACCCTGGCGAGCGGGGTGCGCAGCCAGTTTCCGGTGCTGGCGCAGCGCATCCACGGCGCGGCGCTGGCTTATCTCGACAACGCTGCCACGACGCAGGTGCCGCTGCCGGTGCTGGCCGCCATGCGCAATTTCGAGGTGCACGACCGCGCCAACATCCACCGCGGCGTGCACGCGCTGAGCCAGCGCGCCACCGACGCCTTCGAGCAGGCGCGCAGCGCACTCAAGCGCTTCGTCGGCGCGGGCGCCGGGCACGAGCTGGTCTTCACGTCGGGCACGACCGAGGCGCTGAACCTGGTGGCGCACGGGCTGTCGGCTGCAGCTGCGGGCAGCGCTTTTCTGCAGCCCGGCGACGAGATCATTGTCAGCGGCTTGGAACACCACGCCAACCTCGTGCCCTGGCAGCAGGCGGTGCGGCGCAGCGGCGCGGCCCTGCGCGTGCTGTTGCCCGACGCGCAGGGCCGGCTGCACCCCGAAGACCTGGTCCGGCTGTTGACGCCGCGCACCCGGGTGTTCGCGCTCACGGCCTGCGCCAACGCCACCGGCGAGCGGCCGCCGTTCGAGGCGCTGCTCGCGCTGGCCGCGCAGGCGGGCGCGCTCACCGTGCTCGACGCGGCGCAGGCCATGGCGCACGCCGTGCCCAATCTGTCGGCGCTGGCTTGCGACTTCATGGCCTTTTCGGGCCACAAGATGCACGGCCCCATGGGCACGGGCGCCCTGGTCGGCCGCCTGGCAGCGCTGGAGCGCCTGGCACCGCTGCGCTACGGCGGCGACATGGTCGACTGGGTGAGCTACACCGATGCCGGTTTTGCCGCACTGCCCAGCCGGCTCGAGGGCGGCACGCCCCATGTCGCGGGCGCCGTGGGCATGGCGGCCGCGGCCGCCTTCATCGACGCGGTTGGCCGCAGCGGCATCGACGCGCATGTGGCGGCGCTGCGCGCCCACGCGGCAGCGGGCCTGGCCGCAATTGACGACATCACGGTGCTGTCACCGTGGGCGGCCGAATCGGCCATCGTCTCCTTCGTGGCACGCGGCGTGCACCCGCACGACATCGGCACGCTGCTCGACGAACAAGGCATCGCGGTGCGCACCGGCCACCACTGCGCCCAGCCGCTGCTCGACCACCTGGGCCTGGGCCCGACGACGCGCGCGTCGTTCGCGCTCTACAACACGCACGATGAGGTCGAGCGCCTGGTCGCGGGCGTTGCGCGCGCGCTGGAGGTGCTGCAATGACCAACGCCGAAACCGACCTGTACCAGGACGTCGTGCTGGACCACAAGCGCGCGCCGCGCAACTTCGGCCACCTCGCCGCCCCTACCCACCGGGCGCGCGGCACGAACCCGCAGTGCGGCGACGACCTCAGCGTTGAACTGGACATTCAGGCGGGCCAGGTGCACGACATCCGCTTCAGCGGCCAGGGCTGCGCCATCTGTATTGCGTCCGCGTCGATGATGGGCGAGGCCGTCAAAGGCCGCGACGTGGAGGCCGCGCGGCAGCTGCAGCAGCATTTCCGTGCCGTGCTCACCGGCCAGACCGAGCCCGAGGAAACCCAGCTGGGCAAGCTCGTCAGCCTGGCGGGCGTGCGCCGCTACCCCAGCCGCATCAAGTGCGCTTTGCTGGGCTGGCATGCGCTCATGCACGCGCTCGCGGAGGCTCCGCAGGTCGCGACCACCGAACTGCCCCATCCCAGGAGCGACCATGATGAAACGACACCGTGAAGACGTGCAGATCCGCCGGCCGGTGCGCGTGGAGCGCGTCCCCGACGGCTCGCCGATGGAGCTGCCTGCCGGCGCCTTGGCGCAGGTCACGCAGGCCCTGGGTTCGTCCTTCACGCTGCTGGTCGATGGGCAGCTGGTGCGGCTCAAGGGGGCCGACGCCGACGCCATCGGAAAACCGCCCCCCGAGATCGCGCCGGTGCCCGACACGGTCGGCCCCGACGAGGTGAGCAGTCTGGTCTGGCAGGCCCTCAAGACCTGTTACGACCCCGAAATTCCCGTGGATATCGTCGAGCTGGGCCTGGTCTACCGGTGCGACTTTGAACCGATGGAAGACGGCCAGGTGCGCGTGCTGATCGACCTGACCCTGACAGCGCCGGGCTGCGGCATGGGCGAAACCATGGCCGACGAGGTCTGCGACAAGGTGCTGGCGGTGCCCCACGTCGGCGAGATCACGGTCCGCCTGGTGTTTGACCCGCCCTGGGACCGCTCCCGGATGTCGGAAGCGGCGCTGCTGTCGCTCGGCCTGTAGCGGCATAGTCCCGCAGCGCGACGCACGGCCTTCAGCCGTCCTTGCCGTCCAGCCGGCTGGCGGTCAGCCAGGGGGTGAAGAGGACCAGATAGATCGCGAACGCGCTCGACCAGGCCAGCGCCGCGCCCACCAGGGCGGCGGCATACCACTGCGGCGCAGCCAGCGGCACCAGCACGCGCAGCACGGCGGCAGCCATCACCAGCGCATAGGCCAGCACTTCCGCCCGGGACGCCTGCAACGGCCGGCCGGTGTGGCCGCGCGCCGTGCGCGTGACCATGCCGATGATGAGCCCACCCGTGGCCCCCACGGCGAGCGCATGCACGCCCGCCGACATGCTGACCGCCCCGATCTGGGCGCATGCCAGCATCGCAAAACCCACGGGAATCCACGCATACGACGCGTGCAGGATCCACAGGATCGGGCGGCTTAGCGCAGCCCGCGGGTGCCACTGCCACAGGCGTGCGCCGTGCAGCACTGCCGCCAGCGCAAAGGCCGCCAGCGTGGCCGGCCCGGGTGGCGCCAGCACCCACAGCGCGAGCGCCAAGCCCGTGACCGCCAGCGTTGCGCCTTCAATTGCACGGTGCACCGTGATCTTGAGCCCCGGGTTCACGCCCATGGTGAAGGCCGGCACCACGCGCCCGGCGATCACGCACTCGATCATCACGATCAGCGCGAGGCCCGCGTACAGCGCGCGCACCGGCGGCAGGTCCACGGCGCCGAGGACCGCCAAATGGAACAGCGCATTGGCCACCGACAGCAGCAGCAGAATCCCGACCAAAGGCAGGTTGCGGCGGTTGTGCGCGCGCAGCAGGATCTCCAGAAGAACAGCGGCGACCACGGGCAGCAGCGCGGCGTCGAGCATTGCGTACACCGCATAGGGCGCGGCCACTGCCGCCACCCTGGCGGCCAGCCAGAGCAATGCCAAGCCGGCCAGGGCCGCGCCGCGCGGCGTGGCCAACCCGGTCCAAGCCTTCACGGCCGTCAACAAGAAGCCAACGATTACCGCCGTGGCGAACCCGAACAGCATTTCATGGGCATGCCACAGCAGCGGCGCCACGGGCAAGTTGAGCTGGATGCCGCCGAGTAGCGCGGCCACCCAGACCGGCACCGCCACACAGGCCAGCAGCGCCGCACACAGGTAAAAAGGCCGGAACCCCAGGCGCAGCAAAGGCCATCCCCGAAGCGGGCTGTGGGGCGTTGCCTTGGCGGCAGCGGGGACGAGGGGCGGTAGGCTGGTTTTCATGGTTT
>NZ_MWOM01000110.1:0-7051 GCF_012931925.1 Acidovorax sp. SRB_24 | reverse complement strand
CATGACCTACCTTCTCGCCCTCGACCAAGGCACCTCCAGCTCGCGCAGCATCGTGTTCGATGCGCGCGGCAACATCGTCGCCCAGGCGCAGCTCGAGCTGCCGCAGATCTACCCGCGCCCCGGCTGGGTCGAACACGACCCGATGGAGATCTGGCGCACCCAGCGCGCCACCGCACAGGCGGCGCTGGCCCAGGCCGGCATTGCCGCAAGCGCCGTGCGCGCGGTCGGCATCACCAACCAGCGCGAGACCACCGTGCTCTGGAACCGCGCCACCGGCCAGCCGCTGCACCACGCGATCGTCTGGCAGGACCGCCGCGCCGAGCCCGCCTGCGCCGACCTGCGCGCGCGCGGCCTGGCTGCCACCGTCCAGCAGAAGACCGGGCTGCTGATTGATGCGTACTTCTCGGGCACCAAGCTGCAGTGGCTGCTCGACCATGTGCCCGGCGCGCGCGCACAGGCCGAGCGCGGCGAGCTGGCCTTTGGCACGGTCGACAGCTGGCTGGTCTGGAACCTCACGCAGGGCGCGCGCCACGTGACCGATGTCAGCAACGCCAGCCGCACGATGCTGTTCAACGTGCGCAGCAACCAATGGGACGACGAGCTGCTGGCGCTGCTGCGCATCCCGCGCGCGCTGCTGCCCGAGGTGCTGCCCTCGGCGGCCGACTTCGGCCACACGCACGCCGACGTGCTGGGCAGCGCCATCGCCATCGGCGGCGTGGCCGGCGACCAGCAGAGCGCGCTGTTCGGCCAGGCGTGTTTTTCCGCCGGCATGGCCAAGAACACTTATGGCACGGGGTGCTTCACGCTGGTGCACACCGGCGAGCGCTTCCAGACCTCGACCAACGGCCTGCTGACGACCAGCGCCGCGCAGACCAGCGCGCGGCCGGAGTTCGCGCTGGAGGGCAGCGTGTTCGTCGGCGGCGCCGTGGTGCAGTGGCTGCGCGACGGCCTGCGCGCCATCGATGCGAGCAGCGAGGTGCAGGCGCTCGCCGAGAGCGTGCCAGACGCGGGCGGCGTCGTGATGGTGCCGGCGTTCACGGGCCTGGGCGCGCCGTACTGGAAGCCCGAGGCACGCGGCAGCATCACGGGCCTGACGCGCGGCACCACGCTCGCGCACATCGCGCGCGCCGCGCTCGAGAGCATCGCCTACCAGAGCGCCGCGCTCTTGCAGGCCATGGGCCGCGACGCCGTGGCCGCGGGCGGGCGGCCGGTGAGCGAGCTGCGCGTGGACGGCGGCGCCTGCGTCAACGACCTGCTGATGCAGTTCCAGGCCGACCTGCTGGGCATCCCGGTGGTGCGCCCGGCCGTGATCGAGACCACGGCGCTGGGCGCGGCCTACCTGGCGGGGCTCGCGAGCGGCGTCTATGCCGGCACCGACGAGCTGGCGCAGCTCTGGCGCGCCGAGCGCCGCTTCCTGCCCACCATGGACGCGGCGCAGGCGCAAGAGCGCATGGCGCGCTGGGAACACGCGGTGCGCCAGGCCACGCTCGAATAGGGCGGCGGCGGCCACCCCGGGGCGTGCGAGCCGCTACCATGGATGCCCCATTTGCCGACATCCCGCCATGAACCCGACCCCTGCCGCCCCCCCCTCTTCCGACCCGGCCATCGCCTTCATTGGCGGCGGCAACATGGCCAGCGCCATCATCGGCGGCCTGGTCCGCCAGGGCGTGCCGCCCGGCCAGATCGAAGTGGTCGAGCCCTGGGAAGGCGCGCGCGCCGCGCTGCACCAGCAGTACGGCATCGTCGCCCAGGCGCTGCCCGGCCCGCAGCTCGAGCGCGCCAGCCTCGTCGTCTGGGCCGTCAAGCCGCAGACCTTCAAGGAAGCAGCGCTGCTGGCGCGCTTTCACACGCGCGCGGCCGTGCACCTGAGCGTGGCCGCCGGCATCCGCAGCGGCAGCATCGCGCGCTGGCTCGGCAGCGAGCGCATCGTGCGCGCCATGCCCAACACGCCGGCGCTGATCGGCAAGGGCATGACGGCGCTGTATGCGCGCCCCGCCGTGAGCGCCGCCGAGCGCCAGGCGGTGGAGCAGGCCATCGCCAGCACGGGCGAGCTGCTGTGGGTGGCGCAGGAGCCGCAGCTCGACGCCGTGACCGCGCTCTCGGGCTCCGGCCCGGCCTATGTGTTCTTCTTCCTCGAAGCCATGGCCCAGGCGGGCACCGACATGGGCCTGCCCCGCGAGCAGGCGCTCCAGCTGGCCGTGGGCACCTTCGCCGGCGCCTCGGAACTCGCGCGGCGCTCCGACGAGCCGCCCGAGCTGCTGCGCCAGCGCGTCACCTCCAAGGGCGGCACGACCTATGCGGCCATCGAATCGATGGAGCAGGACGGCGTGCAGCGGCAGTTCATGCGCGCCCTGCACGCGGCCCAGCAGCGCGCGCGCGAGCTGGGCGACGAGTTCGGCGATTGATTTTTCGGTGAAATCCGGCTCCACCGCTGATACAGCAAGCGCTGGCAGCTATCAAAATCAAAGCATCAGCGCAGCGCGTATCCGCCGACCACACCGGCAAACAGCGTGAAGCCGATCCAGTGGTTGACGCGGAACGCGCGGAAACACCCCTCGCGCGTGCGCCCGCGGATCAGCGTCCAGTGCCACGCCACCTGCGCCAGCACCAGCCCAAACGCTCCATAAAGCGGAGCGCCCAGCGCAAGCGGCACCAGGGCTGCAGCCCAAAAACCCACCAACAACAGGTAGAACAGCACGATGGCCGCGACATCGAAGCGCCCGAGCGTGATGGCCGAGGTCTTCATGCCGATCTTCAGGTCGTCGTCGCGGTCCACCATCGCGTATTCGGTGTCGTAGGCCAACACCCAGAACAGGTTGCCCAGCCACAGCAGCCAGGCCAGGGCCGGCACCTCGCCCTGCACGGCGGCGAACGCGATCACGATGCCGAAGTTGAAGGCAATGCCCAGCACCGCCTGCGGCATCGCAAAGAAGCGCTTGGTGAACGGATAAAGAATGGTCACCAGCAGCGCCGGCACCGACCAGGCCACGGCCACCCAGTCGGTGGTGAGCACCAGCGCGAGCGAAATGAGCGACAGCACGGCGCCCACGGCCAGCGCCTCTGTGACCGAGACCTGGCCCGAGGTGATGGGCCGGTGCGCCGTGCGCTTGACATGGCGGTCGAAGTCCCGGTCGGCCACGTCGTTGATGCAGCAGCCGGCGCTGCGCATCAGGACCGTGCCCAGCACGAACACCGCCAGCAGGTGCCAGCCCGGAAAACCCTCCGCCGCCACCCACAGCGCGCTCAGCGTGGGCCACACCAGCACGAGCCAGCCGGCAGGCCGGTTCCAGCGGATCAGGTCGAGGTACAGGGCAAGGCGGTGGCGAACGGCGGAGGGCATGGCAGTCAGGGCAAAGGGAGGAGCAGAAACGAAAAAACGGCGCCGCGCGCACAGCACGCGGCGCCGCCAGGGCGGGTTTTATTCTTCGAGCAGCGAGCGCAGCATCCACGCGGTCTGCTCGTGCACCGTCAGGCGCTGGGTCAGCAGGTCGGCCGTGGGCTCGTCGCTGGCCTTGTCGGCGGCGGGGAACAGCCCGCGCGCGGTGCGCGCCACGGCCTCGTGGCCCTTGACCAGGATGCGCACCATCTCCAGCGCCTTGGGCGGCACCGAAGGCGCGTCGGGCACGCTGGCGAGCTGGCCGAACTCGGCGTACGAGCCCGGCGCCACATGGCCCAGCGAGCGGATGCGCTCGGCGATCGGGTCGACCGCGTTCCACAGCTCGGTGTACTGGCCCATGAACATGGTGTGCAGCGTGTTGAACATCGGCCCGGTGACGTTCCAGTGGAAGTTGTGCGTGGTCAGGTACAGCGTGTAGGTGTCGGCCAGCAGGCGCGAGAGGCCTTGCGCGATGGCGGCACGGTCCTTCTCACCGATGCCGATGTTGATGTGGGTCGCCGATGACTTGGATGCCTTGGCCATGGGGTCTTCTCCGGAACGGGGTTGGAAACAGGGGCTGCGCTGTGCGCGCGCCAAAACACTGTAGCGCAAGGCCGGCGCGCGGCCGGCCAGGTCGCAGCATGCCGCCGGCTCACGACAGGCGCGTGACGCCCGGCAGCTCGCAGGCGTAGACCGCGTTGCGCAGCGCGGCGATGGCTTCGTAGCGCGTGAAGCTGCGCCGCCACACCAGCACCACGCGGCGCATCGGCGGCGCGCTGCCGTCGGCTTCGCGCACCGGCAGGTAGCGGATGTGGGTCTCGTCGCCCTGGCGCCGGCGCGAGGCCGTGAGCAGCGCGTCGCGCGGCACCGACAGCCGCGGCACCAGCGTCACGCCCATGCCGGCGGCCACCATGTGTTTGATGGTCTCCAGCGACGAACCCTCGAACGTCTTGCGGATGCCCTCGGCGTTGCTCGCGTAGCGCGCGAACTCGGGGCAGACCTGGAGCACATGGTCGCGAAAGCAGTGGCCAGCGCCCAGCAGCAGCATGGTCTCGTTCTTGAGCTCGGCCGCCGTCACGCTTTTCTGCGCGGCCAGCGCGTGCGTGCTCGGCACGGCGGCCAGGAAGGGCTCGTCGTAGAGCGGCGCCATGGCCAGGCCGGTGTCGGGAAAGGGTTCGGCCAGGATGGCGCAGTCGATCTCGCCGGTGCGCAGCATCTCCAGCAGCTTGACCGTGAAGTTTTCCTGCAGCATCAGCGGCATCTGCGGCGTGCGCGCGATCGAGTGGCGCACCAGCTCGGGCAGCAGGTACGGGCCGATGGTGTAGATCACGCCCAGCGTGAGCGCGCCGGCCACGGGGTCCTTGCCGCGCCGCGCAATCTCCTTGATGGCGGCCGCCTGCTCAAGCACGCTTTGCGCCTGGCGCACGATCGCCTCGCCCAGCGGCGTGACCGAGACCTCGCCCGCGCTGCGCTCGAACAGCTTGACCTCCAGCTCTTCTTCGAGCTTCTTGACGGCCACGGACAGCGTCGGCTGCGAGACATAGCAGGCGTCGGCGGCCTTGCCAAAGTGCTTCTCGCGGGCGACGGCGACGATGTATTTGAGTTCGGTCAGGGTCATGGCAGCACAGCGCGTTGAAGGGGGCCTGTGCATTGTGCGTGCTGCGGCCCGTATTGGCGCACCGCCGGCCGGACCCCGGGCCTGTCCGGCGCTCTGCGCCAGCGCTAGTCCGGGGCCTGCGGCGCATAGCCGAGCGCCCGCATCGCCGCCCCCAGGGCGCTGGCTGCGCCCGCATAGCCGTGCCAGGGCGTGTTGCCCAGCGCCAGGCGCTCGGGCGCACTGCGCACCGTCCACTGCGCGCTGCCCGTGAGCGTGGGCAGCTCGTCCCAGGCGATGGGCACCGAGACGCCCATGCCAGGGCGCGCGCGCGGCGTCCAGGCGCACGCCGTGGTGGCGCCCCAGCCGTTGCGCAGGTAGTCGACAAAGATCTTTCCGACGCGGTTGGCCGGCCCGCTCTTGGCCACGAAGCGCTGCGGAATGGTGCGCGCCAGGTGCCGCACCACGGCCTGGGCAAAGCCCTTGACCGTGTCCCAGCCGTGGCGCCGCTGCAGCGGCACGACCACGTGCAGCCCCTTTCCGCCGCTGGTCTTGAGGAAGGCCGGCAGGCCCAGCTGCTCCAGCAGCACCTGCACCAGCTGCGCGGCTTCGCAGACGGCGCTCCAGGGCACGCCCGTGCCCGGGTCGAGGTCGAAGGTCATGCGGTCGGGGCGGTCCATGCGGTCCTTGCGCGCGTTCCAGGTGTGGAATTCGATCACGTTCATCTGTGCGGCCGCCACCAGCGCCTGCGCGCGCACCACCTCGAGCAGGGCCGGGTGCGCGGGCTGCGTGCCCGGGGCAATCGTCGCCATGCCCGGCAGGTGGCGGGTGTCCATGTGCTTTTGAAAGAACAGCTCGCCGCCCACGCCCTCGGGCGCACGCACCACCGCCACCGGGCGCGCCTGCAGGTGCTCGAACATCAGCGGCGCCACCGCCGCGCAGTAGCGCACCAGCTCGATCTTGGTGGTGCCGCTGGCGGGGTCGACCACACGCTCGGGGTGGGTGATGGCCAGGCCCTGCACCTCGGCCGGCGCGGCCCGGGCGGAGCGCGCGGGCGCCGGCTTGGCGGCAGAGGGGGCGCGGGCCGGCGCACCGGCTGGGCGCGCGCCCAGCGCCAGCGCCTGCTCGCGCACCACGGCCTGCGCCGGCTTGTCTTCGCGCAAGCCCTGGAACACGGCGTGGCGCACGCGCCCGGCCTCGGTCCAGCCGGCAAACGACACCTCGGCCACCAGTTCGAGCCGCACCCAGTGCACGCCGCGCGCGGGCAGCGCGCGCGGCTGCGCAAACGGGCTGTCCGGCACCTCCAACGTCGCCAGCCGCCGGTGCAGATCGCGCAGCGCCTGCTCCTTGAAACCGGTGCCGACGTTGCCGGCGTAGCGCAGCGTGCCGTCGGGCGCGTGCACCCCGAGCAGCAGCGACCCGAGCGCGGTGCGCGCGCCCTGCGGGTCGGTGTAGCCGCCCAGCACGAATTCCTGCCGCAGGCTGCACTTGAGCTTGATCCAGTCGGTGCTGCGCTCGCCCGTGTAGGGCGCGGCAATGCGCTTGCCGATCACGCCCTCAAAGCCCAGCCGGCAGGCCGATGCGACCAGATCCCGCGGCGCGGCCTCGAACGCCTCGCTGAAACGCACCGCAGCGGCACCGGAGCGGTCCGGTGCCGCACCGGCCGGGGCCAGCAGCGCGCGCAGGCGATCGCGCCGCTGCCACAGCGGCAGGGCCCGCAGGTCCTGGCCATCGGCAAACGGCAGGTCAAAGGCGTAGTACACCGGGCGGCCGCTGCCGCGCCCGGCAAAGGCGTTTTGCAGAGCCTGGAAGTCGGGCAAGCCCTGCGCATTGAGCACCAGCACCTCGCCATCAATCCAGCCCGAGCGCAGCGGCAAGGCGGCCAGCGCCTGCGCCAGCGCCGGCAGGCGCGCGCTCCAGTCCTTGCCGCTGCGCGTGAACAAGCGCGCCTGCCCGCGCTCGATGCGCCCCAGCAGCCGGTAGCCATCGAACTTGAGCTCGAACAGCCACTCTTCGGGGTGCGGTGGCGGGCCGTCCACCAGGGTGGCCAGTTGCGGCGCGAGGAACGCGGGCAGCGCGGC
>NZ_MWOM01000138.1:0-2416 GCF_012931925.1 Acidovorax sp. SRB_24 | reverse complement strand
TCGACCGGCAAGGACCTGCTGCCCTTCCTGACCGAAGGCTTCACGGCGGCTGCCATGGCCAAGGTGGGCATGAGCGCGCTCGATTCGCGCAAGCTCGGCTACCTGCTGCACAGCGACGTGATCGTGCCGCACAAGGACGAACTGCTGTTCGTCGCGCTCAACGAAGCCAAGGCGCTGGCTGCGGGCGGCTGGCGCGCGCCGGCCAGGCGCCTGTTCCCGGTAGCGGGGCGCAGCGGCATCGCCACGATCAAGGGTTCGCTGGTCAACATGCGCGATGGCGGTTTCATCAGCGCGCACGACTTCCACATCGCCGGCCTGATCGCCGAAGTGGTCTGCGGCGGCGACGTGGACGCGGGCACGCTGGTCAGCGAGGAATACCTGATGGCGCTGGAGCGAAAAGCCTTCTGCGGCCTCATCGTGCACCCCAAGACGCAGGAACGCATCCTCGGCATGCTGTCCACCGGAAAGCCGGTGCGCAATTGAAAGCAACTGCCTTGGAACGCGCCCCCAACAAGCTGCAGCGCTCGCTGATGCGCCTGGACGAAGCGCCCGCCTTCATGCGCGGCTTCGTGCAGAACATCATCCTGCGCCGTGCAGTTCCTTTCACGGGCACGGCAGGCATCCGCTTCGACGTGCTCACGCCCGAGCGCGTCGAAGTGCGCATCGCCAATGCGCACAAGGTGCACAACCACTTCGGCGGCGTGCATGCCTCGGCCATGAACCTGCTGGCCGAAACGGCCACCGGCATGGTCGTGGGCATGAACGTGCGCGACGACTGCACGCCGCTGGCCAAGGAGATGAAGATGGCCTTTCGCAAGCGTGCCACCGGCGGCCTGCGCGCGGTGGCTACGCTCACGCCCGAGCAGTGCGCGGCCATGCAGGCCAGCGACAAGGGCGAGGTCACCGTGCAGGTCACCGTGACCGACGATGCCGGCGTGGAGCCGGTCGAATGCGAATTTACCTGGGCGTGGATTCCTGCCACCCCGCGCAAGAACTGAAGGAGTTTCACCATGGCCAAACAAGTCCAGGAAGCCTACATCGTCGCCGCCACGCGCACGCCCATAGGCCGCTCGCACCGCGGCTTCTTCCGCAACACCCGGCCCGACGACCTGCTGGCGACCACGCTCAAGGCGGCGCTGGCTGCCGCGCCCGGGCTCGACCCGGCGGCCATTGAAGACATCGTCTGCGGCTGCGCCATTCCCGAAGCGCAGCAGGGCCTGAACGTGGCGCGCATCGCCGCCGTGCTCGCCGGCCTGCCCACCAGCGTGGGCGGCATCACCGTGAACCGCTTCTGCGCCTCCGGCCTGTCGGCCGTGCAGATGGCGGCTGACCGCATCCGCGTGGGCGAGGCCGAGGTCATGGTCGCCGCCGGCGTCGAGAGCATGAGCATGGTGCCCATGATGGGCAACGCGCCCTCGCTCTCGCCGAGCATCTTCGAGCGCGAAGGCGACGTCGGCATCGCCTACGGCATGGGCCTGACGGCCGAGAAGGTGGCGCAGCAGTGGAAGGTGTCGCGCGAGGCACAGGACCAGTTTGCGCTGGCTTCGCACCAGAAGGCGCTCGCCGCGCAACAGGCCGGCCATTTTGCCGACGAGATCACCCCCATCGAGGTCACCGACCGCAGCGCCGACCTGGAGAGCGGCGAGGTGCTGGCGCAGACCCGCACCGTCAGCCTGGACGAGGGCGCACGCCCCGACACCACGCTCGAAGGCCTGGCCAAGCTGCGCACCGTGTTCTCGGCGCGCGGCACCGTCACGGCCGGCAACAGCTCGCAGACCAGCGACGGTGCGGGCGCGCTGATCCTGGCGAGCGAATCGGCCGTGAAGCGCTTCGGCCTCACGCCGCTGGCGCGCTTCGTGAGCTTCGCCAGCAAGGGCGTGCCGCCGCAGATCATGGGCATCGGCCCGATCGAGGCGATTCCGGCAGCGCTGCGCTATGCGGGCCTCACGCAAAACGACATCGACTGGTTCGAGCTCAACGAAGCCTTTGCCGCGCAGTCGCTGGCGGTCATCAACACCCTGGGCCTGGACCCGGCCAAGGTCAACCCGATGGGCGGCGCGATTGCGCTCGGCCACCCGCTGGGCGCAACGGGCGCGATCCGTGCGGCCACGGTGGTGCATGCGCTGCGCCGCAACAAGCTCAAGTACGGCATGGTCACGATGTGCGTGGGCATGGGACAAGGCGCCGCCGGCATCTTCGAGGCGGTGTAACTGGCTACCGAGCGGGCGTGATGCGTCGTTGCGGGGCCCGTCGGGAAATCCTCACGTACAGGGAGTACGTTCCGGTTTCCCGCCACCCGCGCCTAGCCTGACGCCTGCTCGCTACGCCCTTGAGGGCGGGGTGTAAAGGCAGGCGTAGAGCTGCGTTGTGATTTCCAATCAAACCGGCGCAGACCGGTCTTGGTTCAAGGGGACAG
>NZ_MWOM01000126.1:0-3959 GCF_012931925.1 Acidovorax sp. SRB_24 | reverse complement strand
AGCGGCCAGCGGCAGGGTGGAGGCGCCCAGGCAGGTGCCGAGCAGGGCCAGGCTGTGGCGGCGTTTCATGGCTGGTCTTTCGCAGGTTCCGGAAATCCGGCAAACAGGTGCTGGGCGATCCAGCGCGCCTCGGCCTCGCTGAGCATCGCGCTCCACGGGGCCATCGGCGTGCCGGGGCGGCCGCGGTAGATGGTGGCGACCATGGAGTCGAGCGGTTTGCCCGCCAGCGCCTCGGGGGTCAGTGCAGGGCCCAGGCCGCCCGTCAGGCGTAGGCCGTGGCACGAGCCGCAGTCCTGGCGCACCATGCGCACCAGCGCCTGCTGGCGCTCGGCGCCCGGGGGCAGGGGTGCGGGGGCCTGCGCCTGGGCGGTGCCGACCAGCAGCACCAGCGCGGCGCCCAGCCAGGCCATGCCGGTGTGCCCGCAGCGGCGGGAGGGTGCGCGGCGCGGCGCGGCGGGAAGAAGGTGCGGGGTGGCCATGGTGCAAAAATGGAAGGGAGGCAGGCTGCGCGGGTGTGCGGGCCTGACAGACTGCATCGTTACCGCAGTGGCCCCGCATGTCCTTGACGTGCGTCAAGTACGCTGGCACACGGTGTTTTGACAATCGGGTCAGCCGTCCGGCCTCCCCGATGACCCAGGAGTTTTCATGACCACCGATGTTTCTGCCGCCCCCGGCGCCCCATCCCCTGCCAACCCGGGCACCGCCGTCCCGCCCGCGCAGTGGGGCCGGGTGACGCTGGTGGGCGCCGGGCCGGGCGATGCCGAACTGCTCACGCTCAAGGCAGCGCGCGTGCTGGCCAGCGCGCGCACCGTGCTCTACGACCACCTGGTCTCGCACGACGTGCTGGCGCATGTGGCGCCCGGGGCCGAACTGATCTATGTCGGCAAGCAAAGCCGCAACCACACGTTGCCGCAGGAAGGCATCATCGAATTGATGGTGCGGCTGGCGCAGCAGGGCAAGTCGCTGGTGCGCCTCAAGGGGGGCGATCCGTACATTTTTGGCCGCGGCGGCGAAGAAGCCCAGGCCCTGGCGGCGGCCGGCATTGCCTGCGACACCGTGCCCGGCATCAGCGCCGCGCAGGGCGCTGCGGCGGCGGCCGGCATTCCGCTCACACACCGCGACCACGCCGGCATGCTGGTGTTTGCCACCGGCCACCTGCAGGGCGAGGAGGGCGAGCGCACCGTGGCGCTGGACTGGGACGCGCTGGCGCGGCCGCGCCAGACCGTGGTGATCTACATGGGCGTGGGCACCTTGCCGGTGATCTGCGCGCAGCTGGTGCGCCATGGCATGGCGGCCGAGACGCCGGCGGCGCTGATCGAGCGCGCCACGCTGCCCGAGCAGCGCACCATCGTCGGCACCCTGCAGACCCTGCCGGAACTGGCCGTGCAGCACGCCGTGCGCGCGCCCGCGCTCATCGTGATCGGCACCACGGTGTCGCTGCACGCGGTGATTGGAGCGGGTGCCGAAGGCCGGCTGCCCGTGCCTGCCGCGGCGCCGCCCGCGGCACCCGCGGCGCGGACCGGCGGGCCGCAGGCCCGGCTGCGCGCCAGCGTCGACATGGCGTGAATCAGGCCACGCCTGTGCTCGCGCCGCTCAGGCGCTGCCCAGCGGAGTGCGTGCCGGGGGCGAAAGGTCCACGCCGCGGTCCGCCCCGGCGCAGGGCACGGCGCTGCCGCCCAGGCTGCGCAGCATGCCGTGCACGATCAGCACCTGCGCCGCGTAATAGCTGGCCAGCACCCACAGCGGCGCCAGCGGCAGCGGCAGCACGAAGCGGTGGGTGGCCAGCAGCGCGTCGCTCAGCATGAAAAGGCAGGCGCCCACGGCCACGCTGCGCGCGGCCGGGCTGCGCAGCCGCTGCGCGCGGCCCAGTGCCTGGGCGGCCATGAGCGCGATCACCAGCACATAGGCGGCCACGGGGCCGCGCAGCGCGGCGGGCAGGCCGCCCAGCCACAGGCAGGCGTACGTGGCGGCGCCCGTGGCCAGCGTGGCGAGCAGCGCCGGGCGGTGCGCGAACCAGGGCACGCCCTGGCGCAGCAGCGCAAGGTACGCCAGGTGCGCGCCGAGGAAGCTCACCAGGCCGGGCAGAAAGAGGCCGCCGAACATCAGGAACACGTCGCCGGCCAGCGACAGCGCCACAGCGGCCAGCAGCAGGCCCCAGGGTTTTGGGTCAAATCGGCCTCTAGCGATTGCCTGGCAAGCGCTGAGAGCTATCCATAAGATAGCAATCGCCATGGCCAGCGGCTTGAACAGCCAGTGCCATGGCAGCAAGCCCAGGGCGCTGGTGGCGGTGGCCAGCGCGCCGGCCTCGACCACCAGCGCCTGCAGCATGCCGATGCGGCCCTGCACCACGGCGCCCAGGGCCCACTGCGCGGCCAGCAGCACGGCAAACCAGACGGCGTTGTGCGCCAGCGGCGCGCCGTCGGCCTGCCACAGAAAGACCGACACGCCGGCCAGTAGCAGCACAAACTGCGCGCCCGCGAACCAACGCGTGCGCGCGTCCATGGCCGGGTCGAAGCGCGGCAGCTGCGCGAGGTCGAACGCCGGCTTGGGAAAGCGCGCGGCCACGTCGGCGGGCCGCCATCCGGGCCGCTTGAACCACACGCGCAGCTTGTCGCTGAAGCGCCGCGCATGCCAGCTGTCGTGCGCCAGCGCCGCATAGACCTGGGCGTTGGCCCACAGCGGGTCCCAGCTGTTGAGCAGGCCGCGCGTGCCGTAGACGCAGGGCTCGCGCGCGTCTTCGGCGTGGAACGTGCCAAAGAGGCGGTCCCAGACGATGAGGATGCCGCCGTAGTTCTTGTCGAGGTAGCGGTCGTTCACGGCGTGGTGCACGCGGTGGTTGCTGGGCGCGCAGAACCAGCGGTCGAACCAGCCCAGGCGCCCGACCTGCTCGGTGTGCACCCAGAACTGGTAGAGCAGGTCGATGAGGCCGACCACCGCGAACACCAGCGGCGGCACGCCGGCCAGCGCCATCGGCAGGTAGAACACCCAGCCCAGCAGCGCGCCCGAGCTGGTCTGGCGCAGCGCAGTGGACAGGTTGTAGTCCTGGCTCTGGTGGTGCACCGCGTGCGCGGCCCACAGCACGCCGACCTCGTGGCCCATGCGGTGCAGCCAGTAATAGCAGAAATCGTAGAACAGCAGCGCCAGCAGCCAGCCCCAGGCGCTGGTCCAGAACGCGTCGTTGCGCCACAGCGCCACCTGGCTGAAGACCGCGCTGTAGAGGCCGATGCGCAGCACGCGCGTGAACACCGCGCTGGTCTGGCTCAGCATGCCCAGGCTGATGCTGCCCAGCGCGTCATTGAAGCGGTAGGTGTTGCGCCCGCGCGCGCGGCCCACCGCGAATTCGATCGCGATCAGCAGCAGGAACACCGGGGTGGCGAGAACAATGGTCTGGCTCGGGCTCATGGCCCGATTCTTGTGCCGATCAGGTCAGCGCGCCTCTGGCGTCAACCCTGATGATGCGCTCGACCGTGCCGTGCGCCAGCCCGCCGCGCACGCTGACCAGGTGGTCGTGCAGGTTCACCGTCGGGTCGCAGTGCCCCGGGATGAGCCACAGCGTGTCGCCGAGGGCCGGCAGGCGGGCCTCGGGGCTGTCCGCATACAGGATGCCGTGCTCGTCGCCCCCGTTGGCATAGCGCAGCGCCTGCGCGGACGGCAGCAGCGCCACCGTGGGCAGGCCCGAGTCGATCGCATGGCTCTTGTGCCCGGCGTCGCAGACCGCGTGGCCGGGACAGACCGAGATGACCTGGGTCTTCACGAACAGCGCATGCTCGAACGCCGGCTGGGCGCTCTCGCGCTCGTTGCGCGCGTAGTCGGCGTCCATGAACAGGAACGAACCGGCCTGCAGCTCGCCAAACACGCCGCTGGCGGCCTCGTGCGCGAGCGTGCCAGTGCCCGAGCCGGTGACCAGCGGCACGGCCAGGCCGCTGGCGGCGACCAGGTCGCGCGCGTGGCGCGCCGCC
>NZ_MWOM01000044.1:0-34526 GCF_012931925.1 Acidovorax sp. SRB_24 | reverse complement strand
GCGCCGCGCCGCCGCCCACCGCATCGGTGCCGGCGGCCGCCACCGCGGCGCTGTGCCGCGTTGCCGCCGTGGCCTCCATGCCGGCCGGTGCGCCGCGGTCGTCGGAATACACCTTCGTGAACTCGGCGCCAAGCAGGAAGATCTGCGCCGCGTAATAGACCCACGCCAGCAGCACCACCAGCGAGCCGGCGGCAGCAAAGGACTCGTTGACGCCGCTCTTGCCCAGGTACAGGCCGATGAAGAACTTGCCCACCTCGAACAGCACCGCCGTCACCAGCGCCCCCACCCAGACGTCGCGCCAGGCAATGGGCACCGAGGGCATGAACTTGAAGATCATGGCGAACAGCACCGTGGTCACGGCCACCGACAGCGCCATGTTGATGCCCTGCAGCAGCACCTCCCAGCCCGGCAGCAGTCCGCCGGCCCAGCTGCCAAAGGCCGAGATGCCGGCGCTGACCGACAGCGACACCATGAGCAGGAACGCCAGCCCCAGGATCAGCCCGAACGAGAGGATGCGCGCGCGCAGCACGGCCCAGACCCCGCTGGGCTTTTGCTTTTCGGGCACATGCCAGATGCGGTCGAGCGCGCTTTGCAGCTCGGCGAACACCGTGGTGGCGCCCACCAGCAGCACGCCCACGCTGATCAGCCCGGCGACGAGTCCCTTGGCCGGCGCGCTGGCGCTCTTGATGAGGCCCTGCACGGCCACGGCGCCCTCGTGCCCGATGAGGCCCTGCAACTGGCCGACGATCTCGCCCTGCACCGCCTCGCGGCCGAACACCGCGCCGGCCACGGCAATCACGATCACCAGCAGCGGCGCGAGCGAGAACACCGTGTAGTACGAAATGGCCGCGCCCATGCTGGGCGCAAAGTCGTCGAGCCAAGCCACGACGGCCCGGCGGCACAGGGCGAACAGGTGTTTGAAGTCAAGGCGCATGGCGGCGGTGGGCACAAGAACAAGGAGGGCCAGGCCCGACTGTGCCCAGCGCCGCGCCGCCGCGGTGCGCGCTGCGGGCGACAGCGCGTGTAGGCCAAAGCCGCTTGCGCGTGCGGCGCTGCGCCGGCGGCTGCGGTCGCCGGGCGTGCTTGCTCCTGAAAAAAGAGCTTCCAGCGCTTGTGCCACAAGGGCTGGAGGACGATTTGGCTGGAAGGTGGGTGGCCGGGGCGGCGCCCGGGGCGCGCTGCCCCGGCAAAAAAAAACCGCCCGCGCGGTGCGGGCGGCTGCGGTCAGAGGGCAGGCCGGGCGCTCAGCGGGCGGCGACCACGCGCACCATGTCCAGGCACTTGTTCGAGTAGCCCCATTCGTTGTCGTACCAGGCGACGATCTTGACGAAGGTGTCGTCGAGCGCAATGCCGGCCTCGGCGTCGAACACGCTGGTGCAGCTCTCGCCGCGGAAGTCGGTGGCCACCACCTTGTCTTCGGTGTAGCCGAGGATGCCCTTGAGGGCGCCTTCGGACTGCGCCTTCATCTCGGCGCAGATCTCGGCGTAGGTCGCGGGCTTGTCGAGCTCCACGGTCAGGTCGACCACCGACACGTCGGAGGTCGGCACGCGGAACGACATGCCCGTGAGCTTCTTGTTGAGCGCAGGAATCACCACGCCCACGGCCTTGGCGGCGCCGGTGCTGCTGGGGATGATGTTTTCGAGGATGCCGCGGCCGCCGCGCCAGTCCTTGTTGCTCGGGCCGTCCACGGTCTTTTGCGTGGCGGTCGCCGCGTGCACCGTGGTCATCAGGCCGCGCTTAATGCCCCACTTGTCGTTGAGCACCTTGGCCACGGGGGCCAGGCAGTTGGTGGTGCAGCTGGCGTTGCTGATGATGGGCTGGCCGGCGTAGCTCTGGCAGTTGACGCCGTGCACGAACATCGGCGTGTCGTCCTTCGAGGGGGCCGACATGATGACCTTCTTGGCGCCCGCGTCGATGTGCTTCTGCGCGGTGTCCTTGGTCAGGAACAGGCCCGTGGCTTCGATGACGATGTCGGCGCCGACTTCGTTCCACTTCAGGGCGGCCGGGTCGCGCTCTTGCGTCAGGCGGATCTTCTTGCCGTTGACGATCAGGTGGTTGCCTTCGACCGCGACCTCGCCCTGGAAGCGGCCGTGCACGCTGTCGTACTTGAGCATGTAGGCCAGGTAGTCGGGCTCGAGCAGGTCGTTGATGCCCACGACTTCGATGTCGCTGAAGTTCTGCACGGCAGCGCGAAACACCATGCGGCCGATGCGGCCGAAGCCGTTGATGCCAATCTTGATCGTCATAGCTCTATCTCTCCAAGGTTGATTGCCAAATTCACTTGCGCTTGAGCGCCGCCTGCACGGTGGCGGCCACGTTCTCTTCGGTGAAGCCGAAATGCTCGAACAGCACGGGCGCGGGCGCCGATTCGCCGAAGCTGTCGATGCCGACCACGGCGGCGCAGCCGTACTTCCACCAGAAGTCGGTCACACCCATCTCGACTGCGATGCGCGGAATGCCCGCGGGCAGGATGGACTTCTTGTACTTCACGTCTTCGCGGTCGAAGGTGGTCGTGCTGGGCATGGAGACGACGCGCACGGGGATCTTCTTGGCGGCCAGCAGGCGCTGCGCCTTGAGCGCCAGCTGCACTTCGGAGCCGGTGGCAATCAGGACCGCGCGGGCCTTTTTCTTGAGGCCGACGTCGCTCGGCTCGGAGAGCACATAGGCGCCGCGGCTGATGTCGCCCAGGTCGCGCTTGGGCGCGTAGGGCAGGTTCTGGCGCGAGAGCAACAGCGCCGTGGGCTTGTTGCGGTTGGTCAGGGCCACGCTCCAGGCGACGGCGGTCTCGGCCGTGTCGGCGGGGCGCCAGACGTCCAGGCCCGGGATCAGGCGCAGGCTCGCGGCGTGCTCGATCGACTGGTGCGTCGGGCCGTCCTCGCCGAGGCCGATGGAGTCGTGCGTGAACACGTGCACGACGCGCAGCTTCATCAGCGCGGCCATGCGGATGGCGTTGCGGCTGTAGTCGCTGAACGTCAGGAAGGTGCCGCCGTAGGGGATGAAGCCGCCGTGCAGCGCCACGCCGTTCATGATCGCGGCCATGCCGAACTCGCGCACGCCGTAGTTGATGTGGCGGCCGATCTGGCCGTCTTCGGTGCGCACCACGGCGCCCTGCGCATCCATGCGCAGCGCCGGCGTGCTCTTGGTGTTGGTGAGGTTGGAGCCCGTGAGGTCGGCGCTGCCGCCGAGCAGCTCGGGCAGGGCGGCCGTGAAGGCTTCGAGCGCCAGCTGGCTGGCCTTGCGGCTGGCGACGGTGGCGCCTTCGGTGTGGGCCTTGACCACGGTGTCCACGGCGGTCTGCGCAAACTCCTTGGGCAGGTCGCCGCGCATGCGGCGCGTGAACTCGAACGCCAGCTCGGGGAAGGCGGCCTCGTAGGCGGCAAAGCGCAGCGTCCAATCGGTCTCGGCAGCCAGGCCGGCGGCCTTGGCGTCCCAGTCGGCATAGGCGGACTCGGGAATCGCGAAGGGTTCGTGCGACCAGCCCAGCGCGGCGCGCGTGAGGTTGATTTCCTCGGCGCCCAGCGGTTCGCCATGGGCCTTGGCGGTGTTGGCGCGGTTCGGGCTGCCCTTGCCGATGGCGGTCTTGCAGACGATCAGCGTGGGCTTGTCGCTGCTGGCCTTGGCCGTGGCGATCGCGGCGGCCACGGCCTCCACGTCGTGCCCATCGACCGCGTCGACCACGTTCCAGCCGCAGGCGGCGAAGCGCTGGGGCGTGTTGTCGATGAACCAGGGCGCGACCTGGCCGTCGATGCTGATGCCGTTGTCGTCATACAGCGCGATCAGCTTGTTCAGCCGCCAGGCGCCGGCCAGCGCGATGGCCTCGTGGCTGATGCCTTCCATCAGGCAGCCGTCGCCCAGGAACACGTAGGTGTGGTGGTCGACCACCGTGTGGCCCTTGCGGTTGAACTCGGCG
Source organism: Acidovorax sp. SRB_24 (assembly GCF_012931925.1). Lineage (NCBI taxonomy): Bacteria > Pseudomonadati > Pseudomonadota > Betaproteobacteria > Burkholderiales > Comamonadaceae > Acidovorax > Acidovorax sp. SRB_24. The sequence goes on along the minus strand of NZ_MWOM01000044.1, from coordinate 30,616 downwards.
GCCAGCAGCTTTTCGGCCAGCGCAAAGCCCACGGCGTTGGTCAGGCCCTGGCCCAGCGGGCCGGTGGTGGTCTCCACGCCAGGGGTGATGCCATGCTCGGGGTGGCCGGCGGTCTTGCTGTGCAACTGGCGGAAGTTCTTCAACTCGGCCAGGGGCAGGTCGTAGCCCGTGAGGTGCAGCAGCGCATACAGCAGCATCGAGGCGTGGCCGTTGGACAGGATGAAGCGGTCGCGGTCGAACCACTGCGGGTTCGTGGGGTTGTGCTTGAGGTGCCGGCCCCACAGCGCCACGGCCATGTCCGCCATGCCCATGGGGGCTCCGGGGTGGCCGGAATTGGCTTGTTGAACGGCATCCATTGCGAGTGCGCGGATCGCATTCGCCATTTGTTGAGAGTGGGCCATGGGGGCGGTTCCGGTCAGGAAGAAGAGGGAAAACCCGAGATTTTAACGGGGCCGCCCGCGCGGCCTGTCGGCAAGGGCCATGCACTACAGTGCCGTCCCATGCCCCGCCCCACCGCTTCGACCGCCCCAGACCCCCGCGCAGCGCACCTTCCAGCCACTGCCGCCGCACCCCCCGCCCTGCTGCTGGCCGCCGGCCGCGGCGAGCGCATGCGCCCGCTGACAGACACCACGCCCAAGCCCCTGCTGCGCGTGCAGGGCCAGCCGCTCTTAGAGTGGCATCTGCAGGCGCTGGCGCGCGCCGGCGTGCCGCGCGTGGTCATCAACACGGCATGGCTGGGCGCGCAGATCAGCGAGCATTTTGGCCACCATTTCGGCCTCCAGCCCTTTACAGACCAGCGCGAGCAGCTGTCGATTTCGTATTCGCACGAAGGCCTGGATTTCGGCGCCGCGCTCGAGACCGCGGGCGGCATCGCGCGCGCGCTGCCGCAGCTGGGCAGCATCTTCTGGCTGGCCGCGGGCGACGTGTTCGCGCCCGACTTCGGCTTCGAGAGCGCCGCCGCGCAGGCCTTTGCGGCCAGCGACCGGCTGGCCCACCTGTGGCTGGTGCCCAACCCGGCGCAGCACCCGCGCGGCGACTTCGGCCTCTCGCCCGAGGGCCTGGCGCTGAACCTGCCCGCGGACGACCCGGCACCGCGCTACACCTACAGCACCCTCGCGCTGCTGCGCGCCGAGCTGTTCGCGCCGCCGTGGTGCGACATCCCGGCCGGCAACCCGGGCGGCGTGGCGGCCCCGCTGGCGCCGCTGCTGCGCTGCGCCATGGACGCGGGCCGCGTCAGCGCCGCGCTCTACCCCGGGCGTTGGGTCGATGTGGGCACGCCCGAGCGGCTCGCCGCGCTCAATGCGCGCTCCTGATATGTGAGCTGCTTGCGCTTGTCCAACTTCGTTTTGCGACTCGAAACCGTCCGAAATCGAGGATGTGCCAACGCACAGCGCTTCTTTTTTCATAGCTTTGCCGCGCCCGCCGCCGGGCCGCGTGCGCCGTCTGCCCCATGAGCCTTGCCCAATACCTGCTGTTCTTTTGCCTCGTCGCGCTGGCCACGTTCTGCCAGAACCTCACCGGCTTTGCCTTCGGGCTGATCCTGGTGGGCCTGGCCGGCGCCACGCAGCTGATGCCGATCGCCGACGCGGCCAACGTCGCCTGCCTGCTGTCGCTGGTCAACGGCGTGGCCTACCTGCGCAACCACCCGTTCTCGCCGCAGTGGCGCCTGCTGCGGCCCATGCTGGCCAGCAGCGTGGTCGGCGTGGCCGGCGGCCTCGTGCTGCTGTCCTGGCTCAGCGGCCATGCGCTCAACGGCCTGCGCCTGCTGCTGGGCGTGGCGATCGTGGGCTGCGCCGTGGCCTTGCTGTTGCAAAAGCAGGTGCGCACGCAGATGTCGGGGCCGGCCTCGCTGTGGGGCGCGGGCGTGCTCTCGGGGCTGCTCGGCGGGCTGTTCGCGACGCCCGGGCCGCCGATGGTCTACCACCTCTACCGCCAGCCGCTCGACCGCCTGCTGGTGCGCCAGTGCCTGTTCGTGATCTTCATCACCTGCACAGTGCTGCGCCTGGGCGTGGTCGTGGCCACAGGGGACTTGCGCTGGGAACTGGTGCTGGTCGCCGCGCTGGCCTTTCCGGTGGTCACGCTCGTGACCTGGCTGCACGCCCGGCACCCGCCGGCCCTGCCGCAGCGCCTGGTCGAATGGCTGGTGTGCCTGCTGCTCATGCTGGCGGGCGGCAGCATGCTGGCCCCGGCGCTGTAAGAACGTTCTGAAGGCGCTGCCGGCGCCGGCCGGGGCCGCGCAGTACGATAGCGCATGACCTCTGTTTACGCCCAACGCCGCGCGCGCCTGGCCACCCAGCTCGGACCCCAAGGCATCGCCCTCATTCCCACGGCTCCCGAGCGCCAGCGCAACCGCGACAGCGACTTCCTGTACCGCCACGACAGCTATTTCTATTACCTGACGGGCTTCACCGAGCCCAACGCGTGGCTGGTGCTCACGGGCGACGGCCACAGCACGCTGTTTTGCCAGCCCAAGGACCTGGAGCGCGAAATCTGGGACGGCTACCGGCTGGGCCCCGAAGCGGCGCTGGAGGCGCTCGGCGTGGACGCGGCGCTGCCCGTGGGCGAACTCGACCAGCGCCTGCCGCGCCTGCTCGAAAACCACGCCTGTGTCTGGTACCCGTTCGCCACGCACGCCGGCCTGGCCGCGCGCGTCGAAGCCTGGCTGCAGCCGGTGCGCGCGCGCGTGCGCTTTGGCGCGCTGTGCCCGCCGCAGCAGAGCGACCTGTGCGTGCCGCTCGACGAGATGCGCCTGGTCAAGGACGCACACGAGCAGGACCTGATGCGCCGCGCCGCGCAGATCAGCGCCGGCGCCCACATCCGCGCCATGCAGCGCAGCGCCGCGATGCTGCGCGCCGGCGAAGACGTGTGCGAATACCACCTCGACGCCGAGCTGCTGCACGAATTCCGCCAGCGCGGCGCGCAGCACACGGCCTATGGCTCGATCGTCGCGGCCGGCGCCAATGCCTGCGTGCTGCACTACCGCGCCGACGCCGCCCCCATCCGCTCCGGCGAGCTGGTGCTGATCGACGCCGGCTGCGAGCTCGACGGCTACGCCAGCGACATCACGCGCACCTTCCCGGCCAACGGCCGCTTCACGGGCCCGCAGCGCGCGCTCTACGAGCTGGTGCTGGCGAGCCAGCAGGCCGCGGTGGCCGCCACGCGCGCCGGCGCGCGCTTCACCGATCCGCACGAGGCCACCGTCGCCGTGCTCGCGCAGGGCCTGCTCGACCTGGGTCTGCTCGACAAGAGCCGGGTCGGCACGGCGCAGGACGTGATCGCCAGCCGCGCCTACTTCCCGTTCTACATGCACCGCACCGGCCACTGGCTCGGCATGGACGTGCACGACTGCGGAAGCTACGTCGAGCCGTCCGAGGTCGGCCAGACGAGCGAGCGGCGCGACCCGCTCTCGGGCGAGACCATCACCGACCGCCCCAGCCGCATCCTGCGCGCCGGCATGGCGCTGACCATCGAGCCGGGCCTGTACGTGCGCCCCGCGCCCGGCGTGCCCGAGGCCTTCCACCACCTGGGCATCCGCATCGAGGACGATGCCATCGTCACCGACGCGGGCTGCGAGCTCATCAGCCGCGGCGTGCCGGTGGAGCCGGACGAGATCGAGGCGCTGATGCGCTGAGGGGCCGCACCCCAGGACCAGGCCGTGCGCGGCTGACCGGCCAACAAGAAACCCCGCAGTGCGGGGTTTCGGGGTGGGCAGCGCAGCTGATGGGCTGCGCCTTGCAAGGCTGGCTTACTGCGCGTACATGCGCTTGGCGTCGTCCACGCACTTGGACTTTGCGTCGCCCGACATCGCGTCACAGCGCTCCTTGGCGGCCTTGTAGTCGGCCTCGCGCTTCTCGGCGGCGGCGTCCTTGCGGGCTGCCGAGACGGCGGCGCCCTTTTCAGCCGCGGTGTTGGCGGGCTGGGCCTGGGCCTTGGCGACCTTGGCGTTCTCGACCGCACTCACGTGCGCTGCCTTGGCGTCTTTCTTGCACACGTCCTTGGCATTGCCGGTCTGGTCGTCGCAGCGTTCCTTGGCCACGTCGTAGTCGGCATCGGCCTTGGCGACACGGGCCTTGTACTGGGTGCTGTCGCTGGGCTTGTACTCGGCTTCAAGTTCGGCCTTGGCGACCTTTTCGTGGCCCTTGGCTTCTTTCATGCAGATGTCCTTGGCATTGGCCTTCAAGGCATCGCATTTCTGTTTGTTGACCTTGTAGTCGGCCGTGATGCGGTCTTTGGCGGCCGAGTATTCGGCCGGCTGCATGGCCATCGAGGCTGTCGCTACCAGGCTGGCAGCCACCAATGCGAGCAGATTGCGGGTATGGGTCATGGGATTCTCCTGAGCGCCAGGGGCGCAGACGGGCGCCGGCCAAAGACATCTGCCGGCGCGGGGCGGCATTCAGTCGTCGAAGCGGAAGTCGGGGTTGCGCTGTTGCCAGTCCTTGAGCTGCGTTTCAGCGACGTCGCGGGCAATGCCCTGGCGCTCTTGCAGCTTGCCCAGAAACTGGTCGCGCTTGCCGGCCACCACGTCCAGGTCGTCGTCGGTGAGCTTGCCCCACTGCTCTTTGATCTTGCCGGTGAATTGCTTCCAGTTGCCCTTGATGCGGTCTTCATTCATGGTCCGAATCCTCCGAAATTTTCGCTTCTGCCATCCACCCGTTGTGTGTGGAACCACTGCGTGATGCGATGGAGAAACTGTACGGCGGCACCCTGGGCCGGTGCGTAGGCGGCGCGGGGCAGTGCGCGTCAGTGACCGCCTACGTGGGTGTAGGACCGAAGTGAGCGCTTCAGTGGCCGCCCTGCTCGAGCCACTGCGCGATGTCCTGCGCGGCCTGCGCCGCGGCCTCGGCCAGGGCGCGCGTGCCGCCGGCGGCATCGGCGCTGGTGGCGGGGTGCTGCACGGTGAACAGGCGCTGGCCGAGCAGGCTTTCGCCGAGCACCGACGAGCCGGTGAGCGTGGCGCGCAGGCGCACCACGGCGGCGCTGGCGCCGGGGCTGGTGAAGACCTGGCTGAATTCCTCGATCTCCACGCGCAGCACGTCCGGCAGGCGCCCGTCCGCGCCGGGCACGATGGCCAGCGCGTCGCCGGCGCGCAGCACGGCGCGGCGCTGGCCCAGCTCGCTGCGCAGCGCCTGCTGCACCAGCTGCGCTGGCGGCTGGCTCCAGCGCGCCAGCTGATAGGGGCGCAGCTGGCGCGCATCGGCATAGGCCAGGCGGTAGACCACGGCGGTGTTGCCCTCGTTGGCGCCCACGCCTTCGACCTCGGCCAGGGCCAGCGCCGGCAGCGGCGCACGTTGCCCGGCAGGCGCGGCGGCGGGCGCGGCGGCGCCCGGTCCGAAGTCGTAGAGCATCGGGCGCGCCGGTGGCGTCGGCAGCGCCGAGCACCCGGCCAGAGAAATCAAGGCAAAACCCAGTGCAGCGCCCGCCAGTCTTGCGGGTGAAGCTATGAAATTTGATGTGGACATGGAGGCCTCCTCAAGGCGCTGGGGCCGGGGCGGAAAAACCGGGCTCGCCCGGGCCGGGCAGGGTGCTGCCGGCGCCGTAGATCAGCGCCTGCGGGTTATCGGTCACGCCGGTCGCGGCGCGCCCGAGCTGGCGCGCCGCGCGCGCGGCGGCGTCGCCGGCGCGCTCGATGCGCGGCAGCGTGCGCGCGTTGAAGCGCTCGACCGTGCGCACCGCGGCGCGTGCGCCCTCGCCGGCCTGGGCGATGGCGCCGTCAGGCGCGTTCAGGCGCTGCGCGGTGCGGCCGATCTCGGCGGCCATGCCCGAGACGTCGGTGCCCGCCGCCTGCAGCGCGGCCAGCGTGCGGCCGGCGTCGTGCGCCAGCGCGGGCAGGGCGGCGAGCGCGGGGTCGAGCTTCTGCGTCACCGTCGCGTCCAGGTGCTGGGCCAGCGTGTTCACGCCGCCGGCCGCCGCGCCGAGGTTGGCGATGGCGGCGCTGACCAGTTTCTGGTTGTCGTCGCTGAGCAGCTGGTTGATGCGGCGCGTGGCCTCTTCGACCTGCGCCAGAATTTCAGGGCCCTGGTCGGCCAGCTGGCTGAACGGCGACGAGCGCAGCGGCAGGCGCGGCAGGCCGCTGGCGCCGGGCGGCAGCGCGGGCTGCGGCTCGCCGGCATCGTCGAGCAGCACATAGGCCAGCCCCGTGATGCCCTGGTAGCCGAGCACGGCGAAGGTGGTGGGCGTGAGCGGCGTGCCGTCGTCGACCGCGATGCGGATCAGCACGTTGCCGCTGACCTGCGGGTCAAAGCCGATGTGCGTGACCTTGCCCACGGCCACGCCCTTGTAGCGCACGGCGGCCTGCGGCTGCAGGCCGCTCACGCCTTCGCGGCTGGAGAGTTCGTACAGGTGGTAGCTGCCGTTGTCCCGCGTGAGCCATATCGCCAGCGCCGCCACCATGGCGGCGACGAACACGACAAAAATGCCGGCCGCGAGGGCGTGGGATTTGTTTTCCATCAGCGTTCCTTGTCTGGCGTGGCGGGCGCCATGGCCCGGCGGCCGCGCTCACCCAGAAAAAATTGCTCCACGAACGGGTGCGGGAAATGCGCCACCTCCCGCGGCAGCCCGGTGGTGATGACTTTCTTGTCGGCCAGCACGGCCACGCGCGTGGCGAGCGCAAACAGCGTGTCGAGGTCGTGCGTGACCATCACCATGGTCAGGCCCAGCGTGGCGTGCAGTTCGCGCAGCAGGGTGCAGAACTCGTCCGCGCCATTCGGGTCGAGCCCGGCCGTGGGCTCATCGAGCAAGAGCAGCGGCGGGTCCATGATGAGCGCGCGCGCCAGCGCCACGCGCTTGACCATGCCGCCAGAGAGATCGGCCGGCATGCGCGTGGCGTGCTGGGGCAGCAGGCCCACCATCTGCAGCTTGACCATCGCGGCGTCGCAGACCAGCGCGGGCGGCAGCGTGCCCTGCTCGCGCAGCGCGAAGGCGATGTTGTCGATCACGTTGAAGGCCGAGAACAGCGCGCCGTGCTGGAACAGCATGCCGACGCGGCTGGCCGCGCCCTCGCCGCCCATCTCAGACGCCGGCCGTCCCAGCACCGCGACGCGGCCGCGCGTGGGGCGTTCCAGGCCCAGCATCTGGCGCAGCAGCACCGTTTTGCCCGTGCCCGAGCCGCCGACCAGACCCAGCATCTCGCCGCGCCGCACGGTGAGGTCCAGGTCCTGGTGCACGGCAAAGGCCTCGTCGCCCTTGCCGAACACGGTCGACAGGCCGGCGATGTCGACCACCGGTGCCGCATCGGCTGCGGCAGGGGCCGGCAGTGGCGCGGGGGCGGGGTCGGTCGCGTCCACGTCAGATCCCCACGTTCTTGAAGGCGACGGCGAACAGCGCATCGACCACGATGACCATGGTGATCGAGTTCACCACCGAGGCCGTCGTGCCCGCGCCCAGGCTTTGCGTGTTGGGCTGGACGCGCAGGCCCCAGTGGCAGCCGATGAGCGCGATCAGCACGCCGAACACCACCGACTTGGACAGCGCCAGCGCCAGGTTGGCTGCATCGACGGCGCGCGGCAGCGCCTGCGCGAAGTAGGCCGGCGACACGTCCATGGCCACGTCGGCCGCGAGCATGCCGCCGGCCAGCGCCGCCAGCGTGGTCCACACGGCGATCAGCGGCATGGCCAGCGCTAGCGCCAGCGCGCGCGGCAGCACCAGGCGAAAGCCGTGCGCGATGCCCATCACGCGCATCGCGTCGAGCTCTTCGGTCACGCGCATGACGCCGATCTGCGCCGTGATGGCCGAGCCCGAGCGCCCGGCCACCAGGATCGCCGCCAGCATCGGGCCGAGCTCGCGGATCAGCGAGATGCCGAGGATGTTGACGATGAAGGATTCGGCGCCGAACTGGCGCAGCTGCAGGCTCATCAGGTAGGCCAGCACCACGCCGATCAGGAAGCCCACCAGCGCCGTGATCGGCAGCGCGGTCGCGCCCATGCGGTAGAGGTGGCCCGAAATGTCGCGCCAGGGCCCGCGGCGCGGCGCGCGCAGCAGCCGCAGCAGGTCGAGCGCCAGCTGGCCCACCAGCACCAGCAGGTGGCGCGCATGGTCCACGCCGTGCAGCACCAGCACGCCGAGCCGGTCCACCTGGTCGGCCGCGCGCCAGGGCTCGGCCGGCGGTGCGGTGGTGCTGTAGCGCTCGGCGCGCTCGAGCAGCGCGCGCTGGCCGGGCGTGAGCGCCAGGCGCTGCGGCCAGGCGCGGCCCCAGTGGTTCCACAGCAGCTGTGCGCCGACATGGTCGAGCCACTGCAGCCCGCGCAGGTCCCAGCCCAGGTCCGGCTGCGCCGGCAGGCCGGCGAGCTGGCGCGAGAGCGTGCGCCATTGCGCGCGCGAGCCCATCTCGGCCGCGCCCCAGCGCCCCTGCAGCAGCGCGCACGGACCCTCGGGCGTGTCGGCGCGGGTGATGCGGGGCGGTCTGTCGGGCATGGGCGAGGGATGGGGCAAGGGCTGGGCCATGGTAGCGGGACCGGCAGAGGCGTTTGAAAATGGAGCCAGGGCGCAGGATAGGCCACGCCCGGCCCGCGCGTGCAAAGCACCGCACGCCAGAAAATAACATCAAAAAGCACGCCAGCGCAATACAGGCAAGCGCCAATAGCTCATTTTTTTATAGCAAAACACAATCCTTGTCGGGGCGCCTGCGGGCCGCACCGCACAATGTACGGCGCAGGCCGCACAGACGGCACCCACACCGGAGACTCCATGGGCGACACCACTTTCGACTTCGTCATCATCGGCGGCGGCACGGCCGGTGCGCTGCTGGCCAACCGCCTCAGCGCCGACCCGCGCCGGCGCGTGCTGCTCGTCGAGGCCGGCCGGCGCGACGACTACCACTGGATCCATATCCCCGTGGGCTACCTGTACTGCATCGGCAACCCGCGCACCGACTGGCTCTACCAGACCGAACCCGACGCGGGCCTCAACGGCCGCAGCCTGCGCTACCCGCGCGGCAAGACGCTGGGCGGCTGCAGCAGCATCAACGGCATGATCTACATGCGCGGCCAGGCGCGCGACTACGACCAGTGGGCGCAGCTCACCGGCGACGACACCTGGCGCTGGGACAATGTGCTGCCGGCGTTCCGCCGCCACGAAGACCACTGGCGCCTGGACCAGCCCGACGGCGAGAGCGAAGACTTCAAGCGCCTGCACGGCAGCAAGAGCACCGGCGGCAAGGGCGAGTGGCGGGTCGAGAAGCAGCGCCTGCGCTGGGACGTGCTCGACGCGTTCGCGCAGGCCGCGCAGCAGGCCGGCATTCCGGCCACCGACGACTTCAACGGCGGCACCAACGAGGGCGTGGGCTATTTCGAGGTCAACCAGAAGGCCGGCTGGCGCTGGAACACGGCCAAGGCGTTCCTGCGCCCGCTCTGCTATGGCCGGCCGAACTTCGAGATGTGGACCTCGGCCCAGGCCAGCCGGCTGGTGTTCGAGACCCAGGGCGACGGCAGCCGCCGCTGCACCGGCGTGCAGGTGTGGACGGGCCAGGAGATGGTCACCGCGCATGCGCAGTGCGAAGTGATCCTGAGCGCCGGCGCCATCAATTCGCCGCAGCTGCTGCAGCTCTCGGGCATCGGCCCGGCGGCGCTGCTGCAGGGGCACGGCATCGAGGTCGTGCAGGACGCGCCCGGCGTCGGCGCCAACCTGCAGGACCACCTGCAGATCCGCGCGGTGTTCAAGGTGCAGGGCGTGCCCACGCTCAACACCCTGGCCGGCTCGCTGCTGGGCAAGGCCAGGATCGGCCTCGAATACGCGCTCAAGCGCAGCGGTCCGATGAGCATGGCGCCGTCGCAGCTGGGCGCCTTCACGCGCAGCAGCCTTGCGTTCGAGCATCCCAACCTCGAATACCACGTGCAGCCGCTCTCGCTCGACGCGTTCGGCGAGCCGCTGCACCGCTTCCCGGCGTTCACCGCGAGCGTCTGCAACCTGAACCCGACGAGCCGCGGCACGGTGCAGGTCCGGAGCCCGCGTTTCGAAGATGCGCCGGCCATCGCGCCCCATTACCTCTCCACGCCCGAAGACCGCCAGGTCGCGGCCGACAGCCTGCGCGTCACGCGCCGCATCGTCGCGCAGCCGGCGCTCGCCGCGTACCAGCCCGAAGAATGGAAACCCGGCGTGCAGTTCCAGAGCGACGACGAGCTCGCGCGCCTGGCCGGCGACATCGCCACGACCATCTTCCACCCGGTGGGCACGACGAAGATGGGCCGCGACGGCGACCCGATGGCGGTGCTGGACTCGCAGCTGCGCGTGCGCGATGGCCGTGGCGGCCTGGTGGCCGGCCTGCGCGTGGTCGACGCCGGCGCCATGCCCACCATCACCAGCGGCAACACCAACGCGCCCACGCTGATGCTGGCCGAGAAGGCGGCGCAGTGGATCCGCGCCGCACACCCGACGTAACGCGGCACCGCCGGGGGCGGGAAATTCCCTATACGCGGCGGCGGCCCCTGCCACTACAGTCTCCGAACTCGACAGCGCACTGCGGTGCGCCCAACGAGGGGCCGAGGAGACAACCTACAGCCAGAACCACATTCCAAAGCATCCGCCATGAGATGCCGTTTTGCCAAGGCGCCGACCCTGTGTCGGCGCCTTTTTTTTTGGCCGCGGCTTCCGGGGGTTCCGGCCGCTGCGCCCTGTGCAGCGCCGCACCGCACTGGTAAAACGATAGCAAACGCGGTGCGACAATTGCGCCATGGAATGGATTGTTGTCACGCTGGCCTCGCTGCTGGCCGGTTTCGTGGATGCCATCGTCGGCGGCGGCGGGCTGATCCTGCTGCCCGCCCTGTTTGCCACCTTCCCCAGCGCGCAGCCGGCCACGCTGCTGGGCACCAACAAGAGCGCGTCGGTGTGGGGCACGGCCATGGCGACCTGGCAGTACAGCCGCCGCGTGCAGGTCCGCTGGCGCGCCATGCTGCCCGCGGCCTTCGCCGGCTTCGCGGGCGCTTTTGCCGGCGCCTGGGCCGTCACCGTGCTCTCGCCCGATTTCCTGCGCAAGCTCCTGCCGCTCGTGCTGCTGGCCGTGCTGGCCTACACGCTGGCCAAGAAGGAACTGGGCCGCCACCACACGCCGCGCTTTGCCGGCCGCGCCGAATGGGTTGCCGCCAGCCTGATCGGCGTGAGCATCGGCTTCTACGACGGCTTCTTCGGGCCCGGCACCGGCAGCTTCTTCGTGTTCCTGTTTGTGCGCCTGCTCGGCTACGACTTCCTCAACGCCTCGGCGTCGGCCAAGCTGCTCAACGTCGCCACCAACGTCGCGGCGCTGATCCTGTTCTCGCTCAAGGGCCACATCTGGTGGCACTTCGCGCTGCCGCTGGCCGTGGCCAACGTGGTCGGCAGCGTGCTGGGCACGCACATGGCGCTCAAGCACGGCACCGGGTTTGTCCGCGGCATTTTCATCTTCGTGGTCAGCGTGCTGATCCTCAAGACGGGCTACGATGCCTTTTTGCGTTAAGAACGTGTTGACGATTTCTACGGGGTCGCGCAAGTCTCTTTTCGGGATGGGATGCAAGGCGCGGTGCGCAGCCCATAGCCCCGCTATGGGCAAGCATCGCAACGCCGCAGACCGCCCGAAAAGACGCTTGCCCTGCGGGTTGGGGTGAAATCGGGCGATTGGGCTGCCCCATCCCTTGCATGGGCACGAGCCCATGCGGCGTGATCTGCGCAACCCCAACGCGACCCCGTAGAAATCGTCAACACGTTCTAAGCCACCGATGGAGGCCTCGTGTCCCTGCAGCAATCCGTCACCCTCATCGGGGCGCCCACCGACATAGGCGCCAGCGTCCTGGGCGCAAGCATCGGCCCCGACGCCCTGCGCATTGCCGGCATTGCCCAGGCCCTGCGCGCGCACGGCCTCGACGTGGCCGACCGCGGCAACCTCACCGGCCCGCCCAACCCGCAGCAGGCGCCGCAGGGCGGCTTTCGCCACCTGCCTGAAGTCACGGCCTGGAACGAAGCGGTGTTCGCCGCCGTGTTCGCCGAACTGGCGGCCGGGCGGCTGCCCTTGCTCATGGGCGGCGACCACTGCTTGGCGATCGGCTCGATCAGCGCCGTGGCGCAGCACTGCCGCCAGCAGGGCAAGCGCCTGAAGGTGCTGTGGTTCGACGCCCATGCCGACGCCAACACGCCGGGCACCTCGCCCAGCGGCAACTTGCACGGCATGCCCGTGGCCTGCCTGCTCGGCCACGGGCCGCAGTGCCTGACGCAGCTGGGCGGCGCCACGGCCCTGGCGCCCGCGCAGCTCAGCCTGATCGGCGTGCGCAGCGTGGATGCGGCCGAGAAGCGCTTCGTCAACGCGCTCGGCATCGAGGTCTACGACATGCGCTACATCGACGAGTTCGGCGTGCGCAGCGTGATGGAGCAGGTGCTCATGGGGGTGGACGGCACGACGCACCTGCATGTGAGCTTCGACATGGACTGCCTGGACCCGGCGATTGCGCCCGGCGTGGGCACGGCCGTGCGCGGCGGCCCGACCTACCGCGAAACCCAGCTGTTCATGGAAATGCTGGCCGACTGCGGCGCGCTCGGTTCGCTCGACCTGGTGGAGCTGAACCCGGCGCTGGACGTCCGCAACCAGACGGCCGAACTGGCCGTGGACCTGCTCGAGAGCCTGTTTGGCAAGTCCACGCTGATGCGCGCCGCCTGATGCGCGCAGCACGCATCCGGGCCTTGGGCGGTCGGCATATGCATATAGCGGCAATTTATAATTCGCGCAGTTTTCGGGGCATCGCGGCCCCGATCTGCAGGGCCTGCGCGCGTTTCTTGGCTCCGGCTGCGCGGATCGCGGGCCGGTTTTTTTGTACCTGGAACCCACCAATGACAGGATCACCCATGAAGCTCTTCAAGTTGCTCGCCGCCGCCGTGGCCTTGTGCGCCGCCTTTTCCGCCCAGTCGCGCACGCTCGAAGCCATCCAGAAGGACGGCAAGATCCTTGTTGCCACCGAGGGCCAGTTCGCCCCGTTCAACTACTTCCAGGGCACGACGCTTGCGGGCTTTGAAGTGGACGTGGCCGAGCTCGTGGCCAAGAAGATGGGCCTGAAGATCCAGTGGAAGACGATCGGCTTCGACGCCCTGTTGACCGGCCTCAAGCAGGACCGCTGGGACCTGGTGATCGCCTCGCACGGCATCACCGAAGAGCGCGCCAAGGCCGTCACGTTCACCGCGCCGCACTACTGCTCGGGCGGCATCGTGATCGCCATGGACCCGGCCATCCGCAGCGCCAAGGACCTGGCGGGCAAGACGGTGGCGGTGCAGACCGGCACCAGCTACCTCGAGAACGTGCAAAAGGTCGCCGCGCTCAAGGAGGTCAAGAACTTCCCGACCGACGTGGATGCGCGCAGCGCGCTGGTGTCCAAGCGCGTGGACGCCTGGGTGACCGACCGCTTCGTCGCCAAGGAAGTGATCGCCAAGAACCCCAACGCGGGCTTCAAGCTCGGCGAGATGGTGTTCATCGAGCGCATTGCCGCCGCCGTTGCCAAGGGCAACACCGGCTTGGCCGACGCCTGGAACAAGGCGCTCGCCGCCACCATGGCCGACGGCAGCTACGCCGCCGTGTCGCAGAAATACTTCCACGAAGACGTGCGCTGCCATTGAGCAGGGACGCTTGACGCCACTCCATGCTCATCGCACTTTGGCCGCACCACTGGAGCCGCCAGCAACGCAGCAACGCCACGCTGGTTTCGGCCCTCCTCCTGATGGTGCTCGCGCTGGCCCTGCTGGGCCAGCTGCTCTCGTTCCTTCCTGAGCCCATCGGCTCCAACGCCCAGGCGTTTTCCGACGGCGCGCGCACCACGCTGTGGCTGACGCTGATCAGCGGCAGCCTCGGGCTGGTGCTGGGCACCAGCGCCGCGCTCGCGCGCACCTCGCCCTGGCGGGCGCTGCGCTGGGTGGCCAGCTTCTATATCTGGGTCATCCGCGGCACGCCGCTGCTGGTGCAGATCCTGTTCGTCTACTTTGCGCTGCCGGCGCTGGTGCCGGGGCTGAACCTGCCCGACTTCGCCGCTGCCGTGCTGGCGCTGGGCCTGAACGTCGGCGCCTACAACTCGGAAGCCGTGCGCGCCGGCCTGCTGGCCGTGCCGCGCGGCCAGACCGAGGCTGCGCGCGCGCTGGGCCTGGGGCGCGTGCATGTGTTCTTCGACGTGGTGTTCCCGCAGGCCTTCAAGATCTCGCTGCCGCCGCTGGTGAGCAACTTCGTCGCCCTGCTCAAGGACTCGTCGCTGGCCTACGCCATCGGCGTGGTCGAGCTGACCAACGTCGGCAACCGCATCCAGTCGGCGACGTTCCAGCCGATCGCCACGCTCTCGACCGTGGCCGTGACCTACCTGCTGCTGACCACGCTGGTGACGCAAATCTCCAACGCGGTCGAATACCGCTTCGACGTGGAAGGCCGTGCCCCATGAGCGCACCCACGCCCTACATCGTCGCCGAGCACGTGTGCAAGTCGTTTGGCCCGCACCAGGTGCTGCGCGACGTCTCGACGCACTTCAACACCGGCGAGGTCACCGCCATCATCGGCGCCTCAGGCTCGGGCAAGAGCACCCTGCTGCGCGCCATCAACCGCCTCGAACCGCACGACAGCGGCAGCATCCGCATCGACGGCGTGGAGGTCACCGACGACCCGCGCACCCTGCAGCTGCAGCGCTGCGAGGTCGGCATGGTGTTCCAGCAGTTCAACCTGTTCGGCCACCTGAGCGCGCTCGACAACGTGACGCTGGCGCCGCGGCGCATCCGCCACACCGCGCGCGCCCAGGCCAACGCGCAGGCCATGGCCCTGCTGCGCCGCGTGGGCATGCACGAGCATGCGCACAAGTACCCGTGGCAGCTATCGGGCGGCCAGCAGCAGCGTGTGGCCATTGCGCGCGCGCTGGCGATGGCGCCCAAGGTCATGCTGTTCGACGAGCCCACGTCCGCGCTCGACCCCGAGATGGTGCAAGAGGTGCTCGACGTGATGCGCGAGCTGGCACGCGGCGGCATGACCATGGTCGTCGTGACGCACGAGATGGGCTTTGCGCGCGAGGTCGCCGACCGCGTGCTGTTCTTCGACCAGGGCCGCATCGCCCACGATGCGCCGCCCGCGGACTTCTTCAACAACCCCGGCAACGACCGCATCCGCGCCTTCATCGGGCGGCTGGGCGCCTGATGTTTTGCTCTTGATCTAGGAGCTTCCAGCGCGCGACCTGTGGACGTTTCCGCATCTTTTGATGCCGAAATTACCAGCCATAGCGCGCGGGAAGCTCCTGTTTTTGACCTATCCACATGCACACTGAACGCCAGGGCCTGGCGGCCCTGCTGGTGGTGGTGGCCGTATGGGGCACCACCTTTCCCGCGATGAAGATGCTGTCCGCGCACCTGGATGCGCTGCAGATCATCTGGGCGCGCTTTGCCATCGCCCTCGTGGTGCTGGCACCCTTGCTGCGCGGCCTGCGTGCGAGCGAGCGCCGCTGGGGCCTGCTGCTGGGCCTGCTGCTGTTCCTGGCGTTCTGGCTGCAGATCGAGGGCCTGGCGCGCACCAGCAGCAACCGCAACGCTTTCGTCACGGGGTTGAACGTGCTGGTGGTGCCGCTGCTGGCCATGGCGCTCCTGGGGCGGCGCTACGGCTGGGCGCTGTGGGCCGCGTGTGCGCTGGCGCTGGCCGGCATGGTGCTCATGTTCCACGAGAACGAGCCCTGGAATCTGGGCGACACGCTGACCCTGGCCAGCACGCTGTTCTATGCCATCTACATCCTGGTGCTGGAGGAATGCGCGCGCCGTACCGCGCATGCGCCGCTGCGCGCCACGCGGCTGGCGGCGATGCAGGCGGTGGTGATGTGCTTGGCCGCTGGCGCGCTGGTGCTGGCACGCCACGGCGGCGCGGCGACGACGCTGCAGGCCCTCGCCGCGCTGCACGGCGAGGCGCTGAGTGCGCTCGTGTATCTGGGGTTGGTGGCCAGTGTGCTGGTGGTCACCCTGCAGGCCTGGGGCCAGCAGCGCGTGGATGCGATGCGCAGCGCCATCGTCTTCGGCCTGGAGCCGGTGTTCGCCTCTGCCACCGCCTGGGTGCTGATCGGCGAGCGGCTGGGCGTGGCCGGCCTGGCCGGCGCAGCGCTGATCGTGGCGGCACTGATCCTGAGCCAGTGGCAGCCGCCGCGCGCCGCACCGGCGGCCACGGCCTGAACGCGCCGCCTGCCCGCGGCGCTCAGTGCGCCGCGACCGCGGGCAGCGGCACGTCCTGCGCGCGGCGCGGCGTGCCGATGGGCGGGCCGCCCTGCCCCTTGGCGACGGCGGCCAGATCCTCCTCGCTCGGGTACTGGCCGAGCAGCCAGTAGTCGAACACGCGCCGCACGATGGGCGCGGCCGCGGCAGAGCCAAAGCCCGCGTTTTCCACGATCAAGGCCACCGCGATCTTGGGGTCTTCCACGGGCGCGAAGGCGATGAACAGCGAGTGGTCGCGCTGGTATTCGGTCAGCAGCCTGGCGTTGTATTTCACGTTTTGCCCGAGGCTGATGGCCTGGGCCGTGCCCGTCTTGCCGCCCGAGGTGTAGGGGGCGCCGGCGAACACGCGCCGGCCCGTGCCGGCCTCGTTCACCGCCTTGAGCGCATTGAGGACGACCTCCACGTGCCGCCGCTCGTAGCCCAGGGGCTTGCCCGGGGGCTGCGCCACCTCGGTGACGGCGCCCGTGATCGGGTCTTTGATCGCCTTGATCAGGTGCGGGCGGTAGTGCGTGCCGCCGTTGGCCAGCGTCGCCTGGGCCATGGCCAGCTGCAGCATGGTGAAGTTGTTGTAGCCCTGGCCGATGCCCAGCGACACCGTCTCGCCCGAGTACCAGCGCTTGGCCTCCGGACGCTTATAGGCATTTCGCTTCCACTCGGTGCTGGGCAGCACGCCGCGCAGCTCGCCGCCCAGGTCGATGCCCGTGATCTGCCCGAAGCCCAGCGGCGCCATGAAGTCGTGGATGGCGTCCACGCCCATCTCCACGGCCAGCGAATAGAAGTAGGTGTTGCTCGAATACTGGATGGCGCGGTGCATGTCCACGCCGCCCAGGCCGCCCTCGTGGCTGCGGAAGTTCCGCCCCCCGTAGCTGTAGTAGCCGGGGTCGTTCACCACCACGTTCGCGCCACGCTTGCCCAGCTCCAGCGCCGCCAGCGCCATGAAGGGCTTGTAAGTGGAGCCCGGCGGGTAGGTGCCGCGCAGCGCACGGTTCAGCAGCGGCTTGTTGATCGACTCGTTGAGCGCCTGCCAGTTTTCCTGGTCGATGCCATCGACGAACAGGTTGGGGTCAAACGTGGGCTTGGACGCCAGCGCCAGCACCTCGCCGTTCCTCGGGTCCAGCGCCACCAGCGCGCCGCGGCGCTCGCCGTAGAGGTCCTCCACCATCTTCTGCAGCTTGATGTCCAGCGACAGCATCACGGTGTGGCCCGGCGAGGCCGGGAAGCTGTTGAGCCGGCGCACCGCGCGCCCGCCGGCCGAGGTCTCCATCTGTTCGACACCCGTGAGGCCGTGCAGCTGCGCCTCGTAGCTTTGTTCCACGCCGAGCTTGCCGATGTGGTCGGTGCCGCGGTAGTTGGCCTCTTCGTCCGACTCCTGGATCGCGGCTTTTTCTTTCTGGTTGATGCGCCCGATGTAGCCGATCGCGTGGCTCGCCACCTCGCCCAGCGGGTAGTTGCGAAACAGCCGCGCCTTCACGTCGACGCCCGGAAAGCGGTAGCGCTGCGCCGTGAAGCGCGCCACCTCCTCGTCGGTCAGGCGCGTGCGGATGGGCAGCGACTCGAAGTTGCGCGACTCGTCCATGAGGCGCTTGAACTTGCGCCGGTCGCGCGGCTGGATGTCCACCACCTCGGCCAGCGCATTGAGGGTGTCTTCGAGCGCGCCGGCCTTGGACGGCGTGACCTCGAGCGTGTAGGCGGCATAGTTGGTCGCCAGCACGACGCCGTTGCGGTCCAGGATGAGTCCGCGGTTGGGCACGATGGGCACGATGGCCGTGCGGTTGCTCTCGGCCTGCTCGGCCAGGTCCTCGTGGCGCACCACCTGCAAGAAGAACAGGCGCGCCACCAGCAGGCAAAACGCCAGGAACACCACCGCGCCGACCACGACGGCGCGCAGCCGAAAGCGCGAGGCGTCTGCCTCCGTGTTGCGCAGCTCGGTCATGGCTGGCGCCTTGGCAGGAGAGCGCTGCGGTCCATGGTCACAGCGGCCGGTTCTGGTCGCGGTCCGGTGGGCGGCGCTGGGGTGCCAGCAGCACCCAGCTGACCAGTGGCCACAGCAGGGCCTCGGCCACGGGCGCCGCCAGCAGGCTCCAGCCCGGAAACAGCCCGCCCGAGAGCAGCCGCACCAGCAGCTGCAGCGCGTGCGCCACCGCGAACAGGCCGGTCATCTGCAGCGCCTGCGGCCAGACGCCAAACCACAGCACGCGCCGGTGCGTGAGGTGCGTGCCGTACATCAGCGCCGCGTAGGCCAGCGCGTGCTGCCCGAGCAGCGCCGCCTCGTGCACGTCCATGCACAGGCCCAGCACAAACGCCACGCCCATGCCCACCCGTGCGGGCTGGTGCACGCCCCAGAACGCCAGCAGGACCATCAGCACGTCGGGCATCCACGGCACGCGTCCCAGCGGCAGCATGTTGAACGCCAAAGCGGCCGCCAGGCTGGCCGCAATGAACACCGGGTTGACCGGCAGCAGCAGGGGCTGCCCGCGCGGCATGATCATGGCCGGCCTCCCTGGGCCGTGGCCGCGGCGGGGTGGGGCAGGCGCCTCATTTGCGGCCCTTCTTGGCCGGAACGGACGGCGCCGGCGCGGGGCGTGGGGGCACCTGTCCGGTCACGGGGGTGAGCAGCATGACGTGGCGCGCGCCATCGATCTGGGCCATGGGTTTGCAGTAAATGCGGGCGAAGGCCGAGTCGGCGCGGCGCTCCACGCGGACCACGCGGGCTACCGGCAAGCCGGGCGGGTACACGCCGTCCATGCCGCTGGTGGTGAGCATGTCGCCCTCCTGCACATCGGCATTGGCCGACATGAAGCGCAGCTCCATGCCGCCGCCGTGGCTGGCGACCGGGTCGCCATACGCGACGCCGCGCGCGCCGGTGCGGATGTTGAGCACCGGGATGGCCTGGTCGCGGTCCA
Source organism: Acidovorax sp. SRB_24 (assembly GCF_012931925.1). Classification (NCBI taxonomy): domain Bacteria; kingdom Pseudomonadati; phylum Pseudomonadota; class Betaproteobacteria; order Burkholderiales; family Comamonadaceae; genus Acidovorax; species Acidovorax sp. SRB_24. The sequence goes on along the minus strand of NZ_MWOM01000044.1, from coordinate 11,555 downwards.
CCAGCAGCGTCACCTCGCTGAGGAAAGGGTGCACGCGCGTGACCTGGCCCAGGATGCCGGACTCGTCGAGCACCGGCGCGCCCAGCTCGACGCCTTCCATCTGGCCGCGGTCCACCACCACGCGGCGGGTGTAGGGGTCCGGGGCGTCATAGAGGATCTGCGCCGCCTGGGACGGTGCGTCCAGGCGTGCGCGCAGCGCCAGCAGGTTGCGCAAGCGCGCGTTCTCTTGCAGCAGCTGGTCGGCCTGGGTGGCGCGCTGCGACTGGAGCACCAGCGCCGCGCGCGCCGCATCGGCTTCGGCCTGGGCGCTTTGCAGGGACTGGAAGTAGCCGGCGCCCAGGTGGGCCCACTCCACCGGGCGCAGCATCAGCCACTGCACCGGGTAAAGCACGGTGGCCACCGCCTGGCGCAGCGGGCCGGTGACCTGGAAGCGTGCGTCGGCCACCATCAAAAACAGCGCCAACGCGCTGTACAGGACGATCTGCGACAAGGCCGACGGCCCCTGCCGGAGAAAGGAAGGGGTGGTGCGGTCCAGTGTGCCCAGCGGCATGGCAGGGGCGCTCAGTCAGCGCCGCGCACGGCCATGGCCAGCGCGTGCTCGGCGGGAGACAAGACAGGAACGGTCATGCGGTCGCGCGGTGCAGGGGGGCTATCCACAGGCCCCGGTGCTTCATTCGCTGGTGAAGATGCCGCCCGAGCGGTCCATGCGCTCCAGCGCAATGCCGCAGCCGCGCACCACGCAGGTCAGCGGGTCTTCGGCCACCAGCACGGGCAGGCCGGTTTCCTCGGCCAGCAGGCGGTCCAGGTCGCTCAGCAGCGCGCCACCCCCCGTGAGCATCATGCCGCGCTCGGCGATGTCGGCGCCCAGCTCGGGCGGGGTCTGTTCGAGCGCGTTCTTGACCGCCGAGACGATCTGGTTGAGCGGCTCGGTCAGCGCTTCGAGCACTTCGTTGGAGGAAATGGTGAAGCTGCGCGGCACGCCTTCGCTGAGGTTGCGGCCACGCACTTCCATCTCCTTGACCTCGGAGCCCGGGAAGGCCGAGCCGATGTTCTTCTTGATGGCCTCGGCCGTGGGCTCGCCGATCAGCATGCCGTAGTTGCGGCGGATGTAGCTGATGATGGCCTCGTCGAACTTGTCGCCGCCCACGCGCACGCTGCCCTTGTAGACCATGCCGCCGAGCGAGATCACGCCGACCTCGGTCGTGCCGCCGCCGATGTCGACCACCATGGAGCCCGAGGCCTCGGACACCGGCAGGCCCGCGCCAATGCCGGCGGCCATGGGTTCCTCGATCAGGTAGACGGCGGTGGCGCCAGCGGCTTCGGCCGCGTCCTTGATGGCGCGGCGCTCGACCTGCGTCGAGCCGCAAGGCACGCAGATGATGATGCGCGGGCTGGGGGTGAGCAGGGTGCGCGGGTGCACCATCTTGATGAACTGCTTGATCATCTGCTCGGTGATGATGAAGTCGGCGATCACGCCATCTTTCATCGGGCGGATGGCCTCGATGTTGCCGGGCACCTTGCCGAGCATGGCCTTGGCCTCGCGGCCCACGGCCTGGATGACTTTCTTGCCGTGGGGACCGCCTTCATGGCGGATCGCGACGACCGAAGGTTCGTCAAGCACGATGCCCTTGTCGCGGGCGAAGATCAGGGTGTTGGCGGTGCCAAGGTCGATGGCGAGATCGGTGGAGAAATACCGACGGAAAGCTCCGAACATTCAAAAATCCTCTCGGGCACAGCATGCACGTCGGCCTGCCATCGCCGGGTTTTGGGGGTCAAAATGGGCTCTTTTTCGCACAATGACCGGCGGTTTCGAGGCTATTGCGGCAAAGGCGGGATAATAACGCATCCCCTGTGATTGCCTCTCGCTGGCCTGTGCCAGGTCACAGCTTTACATCCGGTTTCTGACGCGTTTTCTTTCCCATGGCATTGACCCCCCAGGACATCGATCGCATCGCCCATCTGGCGCGGCTGGAACTCAGCCCCGCAGAAAGTGGGCGCATGCTCGTTCAGTTGAACGGCTTTTTCGACACCGTCGAGCAAATGCGCGCGGTCGACACCGGGGGCATCGAGCCCCTGGCGCACCCGGTGGCGACCATCCAGAGCGTGGCCTTGCGCCTGCGCGCGGACGTGGCCAGCGAGCCCGACCAGCGCGAAGCCAACCAGCGCAGCGCCCCGGCCGTCGAGCGGGGCCTGTTTCTGGTGCCCAAAGTGATCGAATGAGCCCCGCATGACTTCAACCCAACCGCCCCTGCACGCGCTCGGCGTTGCCGCCCTCGCGGCCGCGCTGCGCGAGAAGCGCGTGAGCGCCACCGAAACGGCCCAGCATTTTCTGGCGCGCGCGCGCAGCCACCAGTCGCTGGGCGCCTTTGTCGCCATCGACGAAGCCGCCACGCTGGCCCAGGCGCACGCGGCCGACGCGCGCATCGCCGCAGGCACGGCCGGCCCGCTCGAGGGCGTGCCGCTCGCGCACAAGGACATTTTCGTCACGCGCGACTTTCCCACCACGGCCGGCTCGCGCATGCTGGTGGGCTACCGCTCGCCGTTCGACGCCACCGTGGTCACGCGCCTGGCCGAGGCCGGCGCCGTCACGCTCGGCAAGCTCAATTGCGACGAGTTCGCGATGGGTTCGGCCAACGAGAACTCGGCCGTGGCGCCCGTGGGCTTTGGTGCGCCCGCGCCGGTGCGCAACCCCTGGGACACCGCGCGCATCCCCGGCGGGTCGTCCGGCGGCAGCGCCGTCGCCGTGGCCGCGCGCCTCGTGCCGGCCGCGACCGGCACCGACACCGGCGGCTCGATCCGCCAGCCGGCCAGCTTTTGCGGCATCACCGGCATCAAACCCACCTACGGCCGGGCGTCGCGCTATGGCATGGTGGCCTTTGCCTCCAGCCTCGACCAGGCCGGCCCCATGGCGCACAGCGCCGAAGACTGCGCGCTGCTGCTGAGCACCATGTGCGGCCCCGATCCGGACCGCGACTCGACATCGCTCGACATGCCCTCCGAGGACTTCAGCCGCACGCTGAACGATCCGCTCGACGGCCTGCGCATCGGCATTCCCAAAGAGTTCTTTGGCGGCGGCCTGGCCCCCGATGTGCGTGGCGCCGTCGATGCCGCGCTGGGCGAATACGAAAAGCTGGGCGCCCGGCTCGTGCCCATCAGCCTGCCGCGCACCGAGCTGTCGATTCCGGTCTACTACATCATTGCCCCGGCCGAGGCCAGCTCGAACCTGAGCCGCTTCGACGGCGTGAAGTTCGGCCACCGCGCCCGCGACTTCACCGACCTCGAAGACATGTACAAGAAGACCCGTGCCGAAGGTTTCGGCGACGAGGTCAAGCGCCGCATCATGACCGGCGCCTACGTGCTCTCGCACGGCTACTACGACGCCTACTACCTGCAGGCGCAAAAAATCCGCCGCATGATCGCCGACGACTTCCAGCGCGCCTTCCAGGACTGCGACCTGATCGCCGGCCCGGTGGCGCCCACCGTGGCCTGGAAGCTGGGAGAGCACGGCAGCGACCCGCTGGCCGATTATCTCGCCGACATCTTCACGCTGCCGGCGTCCCTGGCAGGCCTGCCGGGCATGAGCATTCCGGCCGGCTTTGGCGCCGGCGGCATGCCCGTCGGCCTGCAGCTGATCGGAAACTACTTCGCCGAAGCCCGGCTGTTGAACGCGGCGCACCGCTTCCAGCAGGCCACCGACTTCCACCTGCAACAGCCGCAGGGTGCCCAGCCATGACCACCGCCAAACTCATCCAGGGCTACGAAGTCGTGATCGGCTTCGAGACCCACGCCCAGCTCGCCACGCAGAGCAAGATCTTCAGTCGCGCCTCCACGGCCTTTGGCGCCGAGCCCAACACCCAGGCCTGCGCCGTCGACCTGGCGCTGCCCGGCACGCTGCCGGTGATGAACCGCGAGGCCGTCGCCTGTGCTATCAAATTGGGACTGGCCCTCGGCTCCACCATTGCGCCGGTGAGCATTTTCGCGCGCAAGAATTACTTCTACCCGGACCTGCCCAAGGGCTACCAGATCAGCCAGTTCGAGATCCCGGTGGTGCAGGGCGGCGAGCTCTCGTTTCTGCTCGGCGAAGAGAAGAAGACCGTGCGCCTGGTGCGCGCCCACCTCGAAGAAGACGCGGGCAAATCGCTGCACGAGGAATTCCATGGCATGAGCGGCATCGACCTCAACCGCGCCGGCACGCCGTTGCTCGAGATCGTGACCGAGCCCGACATGCGCTCGTCCGAAGAGGCAGTCGCCTATGCGCGCGAGCTGCACAAGCTCGTGACCTGGATTGGCGTATGCGACGGCAACATGCAGGAAGGCTCGTTCCGCTGCGATGCCAACGTCTCGGTGCGCAAGCCGGGCCAGCCGCTGGGCACGCGCCGCGAGATCAAGAACCTCAACAGCTTCAAGAACATGCAGCAGGCGATCGACTACGAGATCCGCTGGCAGATCGAAGAGATCGAGGACGGCCGCGCGATCGCGCAGGCCACCGTGCTGTTCAACCCCGACACGGGCGAGACGCGCGCCATGCGCACCAAGGAAGACGCGGCCGACTACCGCTATTTCCCTGACCCCGACCTGCCGCCGCTGGTGGTGGCGCCCGAATGGGTCGAGCGCGTGCGCGCCGAGATGGCCGAGCTGCCGCGCGTGATGGCCGCGCGTTTCGTGCAGGACTACGGCCTGCCCGAGTACGACGCCACGATCCTCACGCAGAGCAAGGCCATGGCGGCGTATTTCGAGCAGGCCGCGCGCGCCAGCGGCCAGGCCAAGCTGGCCAGCAACTGGATCATGGGCGAGGTCTCGCGCCGGTTGAACCTGCAGGATGCGGGCATCGACGCCGCCCCCGTCAGCGCCGCGCAGCTGGGCCACCTGGTCGGGCGCATTGCCGACGGCACCGTCTCCAACAATGCCGCGCGGCAGGTGTTCGAAGCGCTGTGGAGCGGCGACGCCGCGGACGTGGACGCCGTCATCGAGGCCAAGGGCCTCAAGCAGATGAACGACACCGGCGCGCTCGAGAAGATCGTCGACGAGGTGATCGCCGCCAACCCCGGCAACGTCGAGCAGTTCAAGGCCGGCAAGGACAAGGCGTTCAATGCGCTGGTCGGCCAGGTCATGAAGGCCAGCAAGGGCAAGGCCAATCCGCAGCAGGCCACCGACCTGCTGCGCGCGCGCCTGGGCGGCTGAGGGCAACCAGGGGAACGTGGTGCAGGCCGGGCGCCTGCGCCCCCGCCACGGTCAGCGCAGCGCGGGTGCGAGCGCAGAAGCCGCCGCATCGGCTGCGGGCAACGTGCCCAGCGGCACATTCTGCGCCGCCCACAGGCGCCTGAGCTGCGCCAGTTCGGCGTTGAAGCGCTGGTTCACACGGCCTTTTTCCTGCTCCTGCGCGGCCAGAAAGCGCTGCTGCTCTTGGACGCCTTCGTCGTTCTCGGCGAGCTGCCGGCGCAGTTTCATCGGCGCCTTGGCCGGGTCCTTGCGGTAGAACTCCATCTCCTGGTCGAGCGCTTTGCGCTGCTGGCGCAGCGCGAGAATGCGCGTGGCGGCCGCGTCGCTGACCTCGTCCACCAGCGCCAGGGCCGCCATGCGCTCGGCGTCGTGCGCGGCCTGGTCGGGGTAGCGCGCCACCAGCACGCGCTCGCGGCGGCGCTCTTCCTGGAGGCGGTGGAGCTCTTCCTGCGCCTTGCGGCGCTGCACGTCGAGGGCGGCGCGCTCATGGTCCGTCAGGGTCGGACCGATGACGCGGCGCACCGTGCCCGACGGCCCCAGTTCGCGCTGCTCGCGGTCGATGCACTCGCTGATCGGGCGGTCGGACGTGAGCTTGCGCCCGGCTTTGTCCACACAGGTGTAGATGCTGGCGGGCGTCTGCGCTGGCTGCTGCGCCGCCGCGGCCATGCACAGGCCCGCCAGAAGCGCGCCGGCCATGGCCCGGGTCCATGCCGGGCGGCACAGTTTGCTGTTCAATGGGTGGGTCCTTCCTCGTTGACGCCATAGCGCTGGCGGTAGGCCAGCACCCGTTCGTGGTGTGCGGCCATCTCGCCGCCGCCCTCGCTGTGCGCGAGGTAATGCAATAAGTCTGCCAGCGTGGCGATCGCACACACCTGCAGGCCCAGCTGGCCGCGCACGTACTGCACCGCGCTGTGTGCCACGTCGCGGCCATTCTCCGTGGCCATCTCCTGGCGATCGAGCGCAATCGCCATCGCGTGGGGCGTGGCGCCCGCCGCCTCGATCAGCGCAATCGATTCGCGCGCGGCCGTGCCGGCCGACATCACGTCGTCGATGATCAGCACCCGCCCGTGCAGCGGCGCGCCCACCAGCGTGCCGCCCTCGCCATGGTCCTTGGCCTCCTTGCGGTTGTAGGCAAACGGCACATTGCGGCCCTGGCGCGCCAGCTCCACCGCCACCGTGGCGGCCAGCGGAATGCCCTTGTAGGCCGGGCCGAACACCATGTCGAACTCGGTGCCGCTGGCCAGCAGCGCTTTTGCATAGAATTCGGCCAGCCGACCCATCTTCGCGCCGTCGTCGAACAGACCCGCGTTGAAGAAATACGGGCTCATGCGCCCCGCCTTGGTCTTGAATTCGCCAAAGCGCAACACCCCCGACTCCACGGCAAAACGCACAAAATCCTGCGCCAAACGGTCCTGCTCTGCTGACTGCGCGCTACCAACCATGGGAAATTCCTTGTTCAAGTTAACCAGCCTCAACCTCAACGGCATCCGCTCCGCCACCAGCAAGGGCGTGGAAGCCTGGATTGCCGCAACACGGCCGGATTGTATTTGCGTGCAGGAGGTCAAGGCCCAGGCGGCCGATGTGCAGGGCAAGTTCGAACGGCTCGCGGGCCTGCAGGGGCATTTCCATTTTGCGCAGAAAAAGGGCTATTCGGGCGTCGGCATCTACACGCGCCACGAGCCCAGCGACGTGCACATCGGCTACGGCTCGCCCGAGTTCGACGCCGAGGGGCGCTACCTCGAGCTGCGCTTTGACACGCCGGCGCGCAAGCTCTCCATCATCAGCGCCTACTTCCCGAGCGGCTCGTCGGGCGAGGAGCGCCAGCTGGCCAAGTTCCGCTTCCTCGACGAGTTCCACCCGCACCTGATGCGCGCCAAGGCCGAGCGCGAATTCATCCTCTGCGGCGACATCAACATCGCGCACCAGCAGATCGACCTGAAGAACTGGCGCAGCAACCAGAAGAACAGCGGCTTCCTGCCCGAGGAGCGCGCCTGGATGACAAAGTTGTTGCACACAAGCGATGACAGCGGCGGCCTGGTCGACGTTTACCGCCATCTGCGGCCCGACGCCACCGACACCGCCTACACCTGGTGGAGCAACCGCGGCCAGGCCTATGCCAAGAACGTCGGCTGGCGCCTCGACTACCACCTGGCGACGCCCGCCGTCGCCGCGCTGGCGCGCAGCGAACACATCTACAAGGACGAGAAATTCTCGGACCATGCGCCCATCACGCTGGAGTACGACTTCATGCTGTGAGTTGGCGGGGTGCCGGGGGTTTCCAATAAAAACAGCGTGTAACGCTTGCCCAGAAAGCGCTACACGCTATCAAAACAGGAATGAGCCTGGTGCGCCGGCGCTCAGCGCCCGAGTTCCTGGGCGCTGATCCCCGCAATGCCCCAGTTCTCCTTGGGCACGTCGTGGATCCACACGCGCACGTTTTCCTTGGGGGCACCGACGGCTTGGTGCAGGGCCTCTGTGACCTTTTCGATCACGGCTTTCTTCTGCTCGGTGGTGCGGCCTTCGATCATGTAAATCTGGGCAAATGGCATGGTGGCTTCCTTGAATGTCGTCGCCCGGGGTCAGTCGAGCTTGATGCCCAGCTTGCGGATCAGCTCGCCCCAGCGCACGTTCTCGGTGCGCATGAAGTCGGAAAACTGCGCCGGTGTCTGCACGCGGATGTCGGCCGAGATGGCATCGAACGCGCTGATGGCCTCGGGCATCTTCGAGCCGTCGCGCCAGGCGGCCTGGAGCTTGTCCACGATGGCGCGCGGCGTGCCCGCGGGCGCGACCAGTCCGAACCAGGTCTCGACCTCGAAGCCCGGGTAGCCCGACTCGGCAATCGTCGGCACCTCCGGCAGCGCGCGCGAGCGCTTGGTCGATGTCACGGCGATCGGCTTGAGCTTGCCGGCCTTGATGTGCTGCAGCGTCGTTGCCAGCGAGCTTTCCATGCTCATCATGACCATGCCCGAGAGCAGGTCCGGCACGATCTGGCTGGAGCCCTTGTAGGGCACGCTGGTGAGCTGGATGCCCGCCGTGGCCTGCAGCAGTTCGGCCGCCAGGTGGTTGCTGGTGCCGATGCCCGAGGTCGCGTAGTTGAGCTTGCCGGGGTTGGCCTTGGCGTAGGCCACCAGGCCTTTGAGGTCGCTGAACGGCGCGCTCGGGTGGACGACGATGGCGCAGGGCGAGGTGCCCACGAGCGAGATCGGCGCAAAGTCCTTCTCGACCGAGAACGGCACCTTGGCGTACAGGTGCGGCGCAATCGCCAGGCTGCTGATCGCCGACAGGCCGATGGTGTAGCCATCGGTAGCCGCTTTGGCAACGGCCTCGGTGCCGATGTTGCCGCCCGCGCCGGCCTTGTTTTCGACCACGAAGGGCTGGCCCAGCTTCTCGGCCATGACCTTGGCCGCCGTGCGGCCCATCACGTCGGTCGGTCCGCCCGGCGGAAACGGCACGATCAGCCTGACCGGTTTGGAGGGCCAGGCGTCCTGCGCCCAGGTGGCCAGCGGGGCCGACAGGGCGGCGCCCACGCCGGCGGCGATGATTTGTCTCCGTTGCATTTTTCTGCCTTTCTTTTCTGTCACACAAAACGAACCGACACGCTGCCCAGGTTCTGGATGCGCAGCGTGATGTTGTCGCCCGCCTGCACCGACACCGCCTCGGTGATGCCGCCCGAGAGCACCAGCGAGCCGGCCGGCAGCGACTGGCCGCGCCGGCCCAGGTGGTTGACCAGCATGGCGACGGCGGCGGCAGGGTGCCCGAGCACCGCGGCGCCGGCGCCCAGCGCCACGGCCTGGCCGTTTTTCTCGAGCACCACGCCGAGCGTGCGCAGGTCCACGTCGCGCGCCGATGCAATGCGGCCGCCGACCACGAAGCGCGCGGCCGAGGTGTTGTCGGCCACCACGCTCTTGAGGTCGAATTTGAAATCGCGGTAGCGGCTGTCGATGACCTCGATGCCGGGCAGCACCACGTCGCTGGCGGCCAGCACGGCGCCGATGTGGCAGCCGGGGCCCTTGAGCTCGGTGCGCGTGATGAAGCAGATCTCGGGCTCGACCTTGGGATGGATCAGGTCGCTGACCTGGATCTCGGCGCCTTCGGCCACGACGAACTCGTCGACCAGGAAGCCGAACACCGGGTCGGTCACGCCCATCTGCTGCATCTTGGCGTGCGAGGTCAGGCCCGCCTTGTAGCCGACCACGCGGGCGCCGCGCGCGCGCTTGCGCGCCAGGATGCGGTCCTGCACGGCGTAGGCGTCGTCCCAGTCCATGTCGGGGTGCGAGTCCGTGATCTTGAGCGTGTCTTGCGCCTGGAGCTGGCAGTTTTCCAGCAGTTCGGCAAGCTGGTCGAGGGTGGATGCGTTCAATGCCATGTTCTTGTCCTTCAAGCCACTTGCAGTCCGCGCGCCTTGGCCAGCGTGAGCGCGGTGTCTTCGATCATGTCTTCCTGGCCGCCGACCATGCCGCGGCGGCCCATCTCGACGAGGATTTCGCGCGCCGGCACGCCGTACTTCACGCTCGCACGCTTGGCGAACAGCAGGAACGAGCCGTACACGCCCGCATAGCCGAGCGTGAGCGCGTCGCGGTCGATGCGGATCGGGAAGTCCATGATCGGCACCACCAGGTCTTCGGCCACGTCCTGGATCTTGAAGACGTCGACGCCGGTTGCGATGCCCATGCGGTCGCACACGGCCACCAGCACTTCCATCGGCGTGTTGCCGGCACCGGCGCCCAGGCCCGCGGCGGCCGCGTCGATGCGGCTGCAGCCCACCTCGATGGCGGCCAGGCTGTTGGCCACGCCCATGGCCAGGTTGTGGTGGCCATGAAAGCCCAGCTCGGTGTCGGGCTTCAGGGCCTGGCGCACGGCGCCGAGCTTTTCCGTCACGTCGTGCGGCAGCATGTGGCCGGCCGAGTCGGTGATGTAGATGCAGTTGGCGCCATAGCTTTCCATGAGCTTGGCCTGCGTGACCAGGCCCTCGGCACTGTTCATGTGGCTCATCATCAAAAAGCCCACGGTGTCCATGCCGAGCTGGCGCGCCATGCCGATGTGCTGCTCGCTGACGTCGGCCTCGGTGCAGTGCGTGGCCACGCGGATGGTGTGCACGCCCAGGTCGTACGCCATGCGCAGGTGGTCGACGGTGCCGATGCCGGGGATCAGCAGGGCCGAGACCTTGGCGTTCTTCATCAGCGGAACCACCGCGCCGAGGTATTCCTCGTCGGTGTGCGCGGGAAAGCCGTAGTTCACCGAGCTGCCGCCCAGGCCGTCGCCATGGGTGACCTCGATCAGCGGCATGCCCGCAGCGTCCAGGCCGCAGGCGATGGTCTTCATCTGTTCCAGCGTCATCAGGTGGCGCTTGGGGTGCATGCCGTCGCGCAGCGTCATGTCGTGCAGGCGGACTTTTTTGCCTTGGAGTGTGTTGGTCATGTGCGGTCTCTTTACGCGGGCACAGGTTCAAGCGTGAGCGAACCGGCCAGGATTTCTTCGGCGAACATCTCGGCCGTGCGGGCGGCGGCGGCGGTCATGATGTCCAGGTTGCCGGCGTACTTGGGCAGGTAGTCGCCCAGGCCCTCGACCTCGAGGAACACGCTCACGCGCTTGCCGTCGAACACCGGGCCATTGACCAGGCGGTAGCCGGGCACGTACTTCTGCACTTCGCGGATCATGTCGTGGATGGACGACGTGATGGCGGCCTGGTCGGGCTCTTCCTCGGTCAGGCAGTGCACGGTGTCGCGCATCATCAGCGGCGGCTCGGCCGGGTTGACGATGATGATCGCCTTGCCCTTCTTGGCGCCGCCCACCTGCTCGACCGCACCGGCCGTGGTGCGGGTGAATTCGTCGATGTTCTTGCGCGTGCCGGGGCCGACCGACTTGGACGACACGGTGGCCACGATTTCGCCATAGGCCACGGCCTGCACGCGGGAAACCGCCGCGACCATGGGAATCGTGGCCTGGCCGCCGCAGGTGACCATGTTGACGTTCATTGCGCCCTGGCCCAGGTGCTCCTTGAGGTTGACCGGCGGCACGCAAAACGGGCCGATGGCCGCGGGCGTGAGGTCGATCATCAGCGCGCCCTGCTCGTTTACCTTGCGCGAATTTTCCGCGTGCACGTAGGCGCTGGTGGCGTCAAAGACGATCTGCACGCCGTCGGCTTTCATGTGCGGGATGAGGCCTTCGACCCCGTCCGAGGTGGTCTTGATGCCCATTTCACGGGCGCGCTTGAGGCCATCGGACTCCGGGTCGATGCCGGCCATCCACACGGGTTCGAGCACGCTGCTCCTCTGCAGCTTGGCCAGCAGGTCGGTGCCGATGTTGCCGGGCCCGATCAGGGCGCATTTGATTTT
>NZ_MWOM01000129.1:0-3114 GCF_012931925.1 Acidovorax sp. SRB_24 | reverse complement strand
AAGCCCGCCGGCGCGCCGGCCTGGTCGCCCGGGGGCGCCGCGCAGGCGGCGAGCAGGCAGGCTGCGGCGCATATGCTCCCGCGCAGGCGCAGGCGCGGCCACCACTCTCGGGTCTGGGTGCCCTGCTGCATCGGTCGCCTCCTGGGGGTTTTACGTAAAGCAGCAAAAGATACAGGATGGCACCACCAGCGCGCAAGCGGGGGTGCCCGCAGCCGCGCACTAAACTGGCGCCACCTATGGAAGCCTGGCTAACCCACCTGCTTGACCTGCTCGCGCTGCCGCAATTTGGCCTGAGCACGGTGTTCGTCGTCTCGTTCGTCTCGGCCACCTTGCTGCCGCTGGGCTCGGAGCCCGCGGTGTTCGGCCTCGTCAAGCTCAATCCCGAACTGTTCTGGCCCGCCATCGCCGTGGCCACCGTGGGCAACACGCTGGGCGGCGGCGTGAGCTGGTGGATGGGCCTGGGCGCGCACAAGGCCGTGGACCGGGCGCGCGGTGCGCCCACCGACGTGCGCGCGCTGGCCTGGCTGCGCCGCTTTGGCGCCAAGGCCTGCCTGCTGAGCTGGCTGCCCGTGGTGGGCGATCCGCTGTGCGCCGTGGCCGGCTGGCTCAAGCTGCCCTTCTGGCCCTGCTTGGCCTACATGGCGGTCGGCAAGTTCCTGCGCTATGCGGTCATGACGACCGCGCTGCTGTCGCTGTGGCCGGGGCTGCTGGCGCACTGAGCTCCGCGTCCCACGCCGGCGGCAGCAGCGCCGCCCAGTCCACCGCCTGCGCGGTGTCGACGTGCAGCGCCAGGGCCGCTTCCTGCGCGCCGAGCGGCTCGCGCCGCGCCAGCTGCGCCTGCAGCACCTCAAGCGTGGCCTCGGACGCGTCACCGCCCTGCTGCAGGCGCCACTGCACGCGCGCCTGCAGCACCGGCGCGGGCGCATCGAACGCCAGGATGCGGCAGGGCAGCTGCCACTGCGCCGCCAGCGCCAGGAACGGCGCGCGCTGCGCGCGCGCCAGAAAGGTGGCATCGACCAGCACCGGAAACCCCGCCTCCAGCACCTGGCGCGCCAGCGCCAGCAGCCGCGCGTAGGTGCTTCCGGTCGCATCGGCGCTGTAGATGCCGCCCGCCACGCCCCCTGCACCGGCGCTGGACGCCGTGGGCGCCAGACCGAACAGGCGCTTGCGCTCGACATCGGCGCGCAGCCGCACCACGCCGCGCGCTGCCACCAGCGGCGCGCTGTGGTGGCTTTTGCCCGCGCCCGAAACGCCCTGGGCCAGCCACAGCCAGCGCGCCCGCGGCCGGTGCAGCTGCTCGGCCAGCGCCAGGTAGCGCCGCAGCTCGCGCAGGCTGGCGGCGCCCTCGCCGGGGCCATCGCCCTCGGGGCCGCGCGGCGCCTGCGCCCAGCGCAGGCCCGCCACCATGGCGCGCACCAGCGCGCGGTAGACCAGGTACCAGGGCAGCAGCGCCAGCCCGGCATAGTCGCCCGCATGCTCCAGCCAGCGGTTGAGGAAATGCCAGCCCAGGTCGGGCCGGCCGTGCGCCTGCAGGTCCATGCACAAAAAGGCGACATCGGCCATCGGGTCGATGAAGCGCAGGGCCGCGTTGAACTCGATGGCGTCAAACAGCTGCGGCCCGTCCTCCAGCAGCACCAGGTTGCCCAGGTGCAGGTCGCCATGGCATTCGCGCACCTGGCCGGCCGCCTGGCGCGCGGCCATCAGCGCATGCAGGCGATCGCCCTCCCGCCGGGTCCAGTCGGCCAGCGCCTGCACGGCGCGGCGCTCCGCAGCGGGCAGCGGCAAGGCCGCCAGCGCGTCGAGGTTGGCCTGCGCCTGCTGGCGCACCAGCGCCGCGCTGCCCCATGCGCTGCCGCCGGGCGCAGGCGCGGCGCTGGCGTGCAGCTGCGCCACGCGCTCGGCCAACACCGCCAGGTGGTCGGCCTGCAAGGTGCCGGCGGCCAGCTGCCGCGCCAGCAGCTGGCCGTCGCCAAAGCGCTGCATCTGCACGCCGTAGTCGAGCACCTGGCCCTGCTGCGCGGGCGCCAGCCGCTCCAGCGGCACCAGGCGCGGCGCCTGCGCCGGCCCGAGCAGCGCCACCACCGCCTGGTACAGCTGCGGCGCCGTGCGGCGGTTGATGCGCAACTCCTCCACGCAGGCGGCACGGCGCTGTGCGAGCGTGCTGAAGTCGAGAAAGTCGAGCTTCAGCGGTTTCTTGAACTTGACGGCCTGCGCCCCCGCCAGCAGCACCCACGACACATGGGTTTCGATGCAGGTCGCATCGGGGCCCTGCAGCAGCGACTGCAGCCAGGGCGGGCGGGGTAAATGGGGATCGGGCACAGGGCAAGCTCGGTGTGGGAGGGACAGGCAAGGGGTCGGCAGACGCTATGCTTTAAATAGCTATCAGCGCAGACCCACAAAGCGCCAGAGGCCTATTTCATGCAAATTCTGCCGCGCCGTGGTGCGACCGCGCGCCGGACCGCCTCTGCCGAGCATGCTAACGCTGGGGCCCAAAAGCCCGTGCGGGTCCTGCGGGAAGGGCCTGCACGCTTGCGTCCACGGCAGGGCGTTACGCCTTGGGAAATCTGCCGCCGGTGTGGCACGGGCAAGGCCCAAAACGGCGGTCAGCCCATCGCCATGAGCTGCGCGTTGCCGCCAGCCGCCGCGGTGTTGGTGCTGATGCTTTGCTCGTGCATCAGCGCGCTCAGGTCGTAGGTGGCGCCGTCGGCCAGCTGCGCGGGCGCGAGGTTTTCCACACGCACCAGGGCGCCGCCGCGCTGGGCCAGGCGCGGCAGCAGGGCCTGCAGCGCGTCGCCATCGCCCTCGAACAGCAGCGCGCTGGGCTGCGCCTCGGCCAGCAGGTCGTCGGCGCTGCGCAGCTGCACCTGGCTGCGCACCTCGGCCGGCAGCGCAGCCAGCGCCTGCGCCACGGCACTGCCTGCGGCCGGCGCTGGCAGCCAGCACGCATTGCCGCTGGCCAGCGCCGCCGCCAGCTGGTGCACCAGGCCCAGCGCGGTCTGCGGCAGAGCCCAGACGGCGCCGCGCGGCAGCAGCCGGTAACGGTTGGACTCGCCGGTCGGCCCGGGCAGCGTGAACACGCGGCCGAGCACGCTGGCGCCGCGGTAGGCCTCGCAG
>NZ_MWOM01000128.1:0-3479 GCF_012931925.1 Acidovorax sp. SRB_24 | reverse complement strand
CACCTTGAGGTGCAGCAGCGGTTGCGTGGCGTACCAGGACGCCCCTTTGATGCCCCAGAACACGCGCGCCAGGCCGGTGGCCAGCAACACCACGGCGGTGATGCCATAGATCAGGTCCAGGCGCGCCAGGCGCTCGACCACTGCGGCGTTGAGCCATTCGGTGCGGCACAAGGCCGCCTGGCTCGAGAGAAAGACCACCAGGGTCAGGATGGCCACCAGGTGCAGACTGGCCAGAACGGCTTCGAGGGTCATTGCAAGTCCTTGTACATGGGCCGGGGCGAAGCCGGAGGCGCCCACGGCACCACCGCCTCAGGGTGTTTTCCAGAACCCGGGTTGGCTGTAATTGTGCTTGAGGTAGTCGATCCATAGGCGCACGCGCAGCGGCAGGTGCTTGGCGTGCGGAAACACCACATAGATGCCATTGGGCGGTGCGGCGAACGCGTCGAGCACCGCCACCAGCTGGCCCGCGGCGATCTCGTCCTCGACCTCCCAGGTGCTGCGCCAGGCGATGCCAAAGCCGGCCAGGCACCAGTCGTACAGCACCTGGCCGTCCGAGCAGTCGAGCGGCCCGCCGGGGCGGATGTGCACCAGCTCGCTGGCGCCCGCGGCCGTGGGCACGCGAAAGGCCCAGCCGCGCGTCTGCGAGGCGTCGCTCGACAGCGTCAGGCAGTCGTGCGCCGCCAGTTCGCTGGGGTGCTGGGGCGTGCCGCGGCGCTGCAGGTACTGCGGCGCGGCGACGCACAGGCGCCGGTTGTCGGCCACGCGCACGCTCACGAGCGAGGAATCGGGCAGGTCGCCCACGCGCACGGCGCAGTCAAAGCCCTCGCCCGCCAGGTCGACCACGCGGTCGCTGAGGTTCAGCGAGATCGCCACCTCGGGGTGCAGCGCGCGGAACAGCGGCACCAGCGGCGCCACATGGCGGCGGCCAAAGCCGGCTGGCGCCGTGATGCGCAAGTGGCCGCTGGCCTTGACGCCGCCGGCCGAGACGCTGGCTTCGGCGTTGGCCACCTCGGTCAGGAGGCGCTGGCAGTCTTCCAGAAAGGCGCTGCCCTCGTTGGTCAGGCTGATGCGCCGCGTGGTGCGCACCAGCAGCTTCACGCCCAGATGCTCTTCGAGCGCATCGAGGCGCCGGCCCATGATGGCCGGGGCCACGCCCTCGGCACGCGCCGCCGCCGTGAGGCTGCCGCGCGTGGCCACGGAGACGAAAGATTCAAACGCCTTGAGCTTGTCCATGGGCGCCGATTATGGGTGTGCGACGCTGCCTAAAACCGGGGCCGGCCCTTCATCGGGCGTGACCCCGGCAGCCTGGAGGGCGGCGCTCCTGCGCTGTGCCTCCTTCAACTGTTTCTTTGATAGCTGTCAGCGCTTGCTGGGCAAGGGCTAGAGCCCTATTTCATGGAAAACTCAGGCGGGCGCCGCAATCGCCTGGTCGATGGCGCCGAAGATGCTCTGGCCGTCCTTGCCTTTCATCTCGATGCGGATGGTATCGCCGTACTGCATGAATTCGGTCGAGGGCTGGCCGTCCTGGATGGTTTCGATGCAGCGCTTCTCGGCGATGCAGCTGTAGCCCTTGGGCCAGTCGGTGCGGCCCTTGGCGTCCGCCACGCCCTTGTTGCTGACGGTGCCGCTGCCGACGATGGAGCCGGCGCGCACGTTGCGCGTCTTGGCGATGTGGGCGATCAGCTGGCCGAAGTGGAAGGTCATCTCGGGGCCGGCGTCGCACATGCCGACCTTGCGGCCGTTCCAGGTGGACTGCAGCGTCAGGTGCAGGCGGCCCTTGTCCCAGGCGTCGCCGAGTTCGTCGAGCGTCACGGCGACGGGGCTGAAAGCGGTCGCGGGCTTGCTCTGGAAGAAGCCGAAGCCCTTGGCCAGCTCGGCGGGAATCAGGTTGCGCAGGCTCACGTCGTTGGCCAGCATGACCAGGCGGATGCCGTCGAGCGCCTGCTCGGGCGTGCAGCCCATCTTCACGTCGCCGGTGACGACGGCGATCTCGGCCTCGAAGTCGATGCCCATGGCCTCGCTGGGCACCACCACGTCGTCGCAGGGGCCGATGAAGTCGTCACTGCCGCCCTGGTACATCAGCGGATCGAGATAGAAACTGGCCGGAACTTCGGAGTTGCGCGCTTTTCGAACCAGTTCGACGTGGTTGATGTAGGCCGAGCCGTCGGCCCACTGGTAGGCGCGCGGCAGCGGGGCCATGCACTGCTGCGGATCGAACGGGAACGCGTGGCGCGCCTTGCCCGCGTTGAGCTGGTCGTAGAGGTCTTGCAGCTGCGGCGCCAGGTAGCTCCAGTCGTCGAGCACCTGCTGCAGCCTGTGGGCGATGCCGGTCGCATAATGCGCGCTGCCCAGGTCGCGTGAGACGACCACCAGCTGGCCGTCGCGTGAACCGTCTTTGTAGGTGGCGAGTTTCATGGATGCAAAACCTTTATCGGCATGGAAACCGGCGGCACCCAGCGCAAATTACGCTGGGTGAAATTGATTTAACTAAACAAAACCTCTGAAATTCTAGTGCACATGGACAAGGAACGCGCCGGCATCCAGTCCGTCGAGGTCGGCTTCTCACTGCTCGAAGGCCTCACGCGGGCGCGCGGGCCGCTGATGCTCAAGGACGTGGCCGCCTCGGCCGACATGAGCGCGGCCAAGGCGCACCGCTATCTGGTGAGCTTCCAGCGCATGGGGCTGGTCACGCAGGACAGCCGCACGGCGCGCTACGACCTCGGGCCCGCCGCGCTGCGCCTGGGGCTGGCGGCGCTGTCGCGCCTGGACGCGGTGCGCCTGGCGCGCGAGCGCCTGCCGCAGCTCATGGACGAGATTGGCCACACGCTGGCGCTGGCGGTGTGGGGCAACCACGGCCCGACCATCGTGCACTGGGAGGAGTCGGCGCAGGCCGTCACCGCCAACCTGCGCCTGGGCGACGTAATGCCGCTGCTGGCCTCGGCCACGGGCCGCTGCTTTGCCGCGCACCTCGCGCCCGAGGTGGTGGCGCCGCTGCTGCAGGCCGAGCTGGCACAGGCCGAAAAATTGCACCGCAGCGACCTGCCCGCCACGCTGGCCGCGGCCCAGGCCCTGCTGCAGGAAGTGCGCGAGCGCGGCGCAGCGCGCGTGGTGGACACGCTGCTGCCGGGCATCGTCGCCTTCTGCGCGCCGGTGTTCGACGCCGACGGCCACCTGGCGCTCGGCATCACCACGCTGGGCTCGGTCGCCACGCTGGACGCGGCCTGGGGCGGCACCATCGACACGCCGCTGCGCGCCGCCGCCGCGCACCTGTCGCACGACCTGGGGTTTGGCGGCGCCTGAGCGCGGCCGGCAGGGCACCATGATCCCGCGGCGCACCCTGCTGCTGATCGCCACGGCGGTGCTGGCCCTGCACTGGTGGGTGCTGGCCGGCGTGCCGCTGCACTGGGACCGGCCGGCGACCGCGCAGCCGCCCCAGGTTTTCACCACCCGCACCGTGGCAACGCCACCGCCCGCCCCCG
>NZ_MWOM01000060.1:0-23833 GCF_012931925.1 Acidovorax sp. SRB_24 | reverse complement strand
CAGCCCATCGCGGCCGGCCTGCGCCTGCGGCTGGCGGTGGAGTCGGCGCAGCTCGACGGTGCCGCCGTGCGCGTGCCGCCCCTGATCGACCTGGGCTGGTATGCGGGCGTGTGGCGCGATGCCCCCGACCCGGCACAGGCGCAGCGCCCGCCGCCGCCGCTGCGCGCGGGCGAGCGCTGGCAGCTGACGGTGCGCCTGAAGGCGCCGCACGGCGAGCGCAATCCGCACGGCTTCGACTATGAGCTGTGGCTGTGGGAGCAGGGCGTGCAGGCCACGGGCTATGTGCGCGCCGGTGCGCGCGACCTGCCGCCGCAGCGCCTGGGCGCCACCGCGCAGGCCCCGGTCGAGCAGCTGCGCCAGGCGGTGCGCGACGCCATCATCGCGCGCCTGGCGGCCGATGCGACCGACGCGCGCGCCGTGCGCGTGGCCGGCGTGGTGGCCGCCCTGGTGACGGGCGACCAGCGCGCCATCGACCGCGCCGACTGGGACGTGTTCCGCGCCACCGGGGTCGCGCACCTGATGAGCATTTCAGGGCTGCACATCACCTTGTTTGCCTGGCTGGCCGCCGCAGCCGTGCAGTGGCTCTGGCGCCGTTCGCCGCGCCTGTGCCTGGCGTGGCCCGCGCCCTCGGCGGCGCTGGTGTGCGGCGTGGCGCTGGCAGGGGCGTATGCGCTGTTCAGCGGCTGGGGCGTGCCGGCCCAGCGCACCGTGGCCATGCTGGGCGCCGCGGCGCTGCTGCGCCTGAGCGGGCGCCGCTGGCCCTGGCCCCTGGTGTGGCTGCTGACCTGCGCGGTGGTGGTGGTGCCCGACCCGTGGGCGCTGTGGCAGCCCGGCTTCTGGCTCAGCTTTGTCGCCGTGGCGGTGTTGTTTGCTACGGATTCTGGAGCTGTTGAAGCACGTCCATTGGGCATTTGGGGCCGATTTCATGCTTTGCTGCGCGAACAGTGGGTGGTCACGCTGGCGCTCACGCCGCTGACGCTGCTGCTGTTCGGCCAGGTCTCTCTGGTGGGCCTGGTGGCCAACCTGCTGGCGATTCCGTGGGTGACGCTGGTGGTCACGCCGCTGGCCTTCCTGGGCGTGCTCTGGGCGCCGCTGTGGCATGCGGCGGGCTGGGGCGTGCAGGCACTGGCCGTGCTGCTGCAGTGGCTGGCTGCGCTGCCGGCGGCCACCGTCTGGGTGGCGGCGGCGCCGCTGTGGGCGGGCCTGGCCGGGGTGGCGGGCGGCGTGCTGCTGGCCCTGCGCCTGCCGTGGCGGGTGCGCGCGCTGGGCCTGCCGCTGCTGCTGCCGGTGCTGCTGTGGCAGGCACAGCGCCCCGCGCACGGCGAGTTCGAACTGCTCGCGGCCGACGTGGGCCAGGGCAATGCGGTGCTGGTGCGCACGGCCACGCACACCCTGCTGTACGACGCCGGACCGCGCTACAACCAGACCAGCGACGCCGGCGGGCGCGTGCTGGTGCCGCTGCTGCGCGCTTTGGGCGAGCGCGTCGACACCCTCATGCTGAGCCACCGCGACAGCGACCACACCGGCGGCGCCGCGGCGGTCCTGGCCACCCAGCCCCAGGCGCTGCTCACCGGATCGATAGAAGACGAACACGCCTTGCAGGCGCTCCGCCCCGTGCAGCCCTGCGTGGCGGGCCAGCGCTGGCAGTGGGATGGCGTCGAGTTCGCCGTGCTGCATCCGCTGCCCGCTGCCCGGGCGGGCAGTGGAGCGGGCGAGGGCGCGCGCGCCGTGCCCGCCAACGCGCAAAGCTGCGTGCTGCGCATCGCGGCGGCCGGCGGCGCGGCCGCGCTGCTGGCCGGGGACATCGAAAAGGCGCAGGAGCAGGCGCTGCTGGCGCGCAACGCCCCCGTGGCGGCCGATGTGCTGCTGGTGCCGCACCATGGCAGTAAGACGTCGTCGAGCGCAGATTTTCTGGACGCTGTGCGGCCACGCACCGCCCTGGTGCAGGCGGCCTACCGCAGCCGCTTTGGCCACCCGGCGCCCGAGGTGGTGCAGCGCTACCGCGAACGCGGCATTGCCGTGGTCGATTCGGCCGGCTGCGGCGCGGCGCGCTGGCGCTCGGCGCAGGCCGCGCAGGTGCAGTGCGAGCGCGCGCTGCAGCCGCGCTATTGGCAGCACCGTGCGCCGCCGCCCTGAGCGCGGCCTAGCCGCCGCTGCGCCGCTGCTCGCGCAGCATGAACAGGTAGAGGCTCTCGACCTTGGCGCGTGCCCACGGCGTCTTGCGCAAAAACTTCAGGCTCGACGCCACGCTCGGGTCGCTTTGAAAGCAGCGCACCGGAATGCGCTCGCCCAGGCCCTGCCAGCCAAAGTAGTCGGCCAGCGCCGTGACCATGGCTTCCAGCGTCACGCCGTGCAAGGGGTTGCGCGCTTGCGCGGGTGGCACGGATGGAGGGGCTGGCGTGGGAGCATTCATGGCCGCAAGCATATCGGGATAATGGCCCGCTTCGATCCACTTCACACCACAGGCAGGCAAGGCATGGCACAGCAAACCGCAGGGCATTTGATCGTTGAGTGTTTGATCGCGCAGGGGGTGGACACCGCCTTCGGCGTGCCGGGCGAGAGCTATCTCGATGTGCTCGACGGCCTGCATGCACACCGCGACCGCATCCGCTTCGTCACCTGCCGCCAGGAGGGCGGCGCCGCCTTCATGGCCGAGGCCTACGGCAAGCTCACGGGCCGCCCCGGCGTGTGCATGGTCACGCGCGGCCCCGGCGCCACCAACGCCGCGATCGGCGTGCATACGGCCTTCCAGGATTCGACCCCGATGGTGCTGCTGGTCGGCGACGTCGGCAGCGAGATGCGCGACCGCGAAGCCTTTCAGGAGGTCGACTTCGGCACGTTCTTCGGCCCCGGCACGCGCGGCATGGCCAAGCGCGTCGAGCGCATCGACGACGCGCGCCGCATCCCCGAGTACATCGCGCGCGCCTTTGCGACGGCGCTCAACGGCCGGCCCGGCCCCGTGGTGCTGGTGCTGCCCGAAGACATGCTGGTGCAGCAGGTCGATGCCGTGCCCCTGCCGCGCGCAGAGCCGGTTGAGAGTGGTATCGGCCCGCAGCGCTTGCTGGATCTGCGCGAAATGCTATTGAAAGCAGAGTGCCCCTTCGTCATCGCCGGCGGCAGCGGCTGGACGCCGGCCGCCGCGCAGGCGCTGCAGGCGTTTGCCGAGCAGTGGCAGCTGCCTGTGGGCAACGCGTTCCGCTTCCAGGACACGTTCGACAACCACCACCCGCTGTATGCGGGCGACGTGGGCATCGGCATCAACCCCGAGCTCGCCGCGCGCATCCAGCAGGCCGATCTGGTCGTCGCCATCGGCCCGCGGCTGGGCGAGATGACGACCGGCGGCTACACGCTGCTCAAGGCACCGCGCCCGGCGCAGAAGCTCATCCACATCCATGCCAGCGCCGACGAGCTGGGCCGCATCTACCAGGCCGACCTGGCCGTGTGCGCCACCATGCCCGCGGCCGCGCAGGCGCTGGCCGGCCTGCAGCCGCCCGCCAGCGTGCCCTGGGCGGCGTGGGCGCAGGCCGCCCAGGCCGACTACCAGGCCAACCTGGCGCCCCAGGCACTGCCCGGGCTCGATGCCTCGCAGCCCGGCGTGGTCGACATGCCAGCCATCGTCGCCACGCTGCAGCGGCACCTGCCAGCCGATGCGCTCATCACCAACGGCGCCGGCAACTTCGCCAGCTGGGTGCACCGCTACTTCCGCTACCACGGCATCGCCAAAGGGCACAAGACGCAGCTGGCGCCGACCAACGGCGCCATGGGCTACGGCGTGCCCGCGGGCATCGCGGCGAGCATCGCCACGGGCCGCACGGTGTTCACCATCGCCGGCGACGGCGACTTCCTCATGAACGGGCAGGAGCTTGCGACGGCGGTGCAGCACGGCGGCAAGAGCATCATCGTGCTGCTCAACAACAGCATGTACGGCACCATCCGCATGCACCAGGAGCGCGAGTACCCGCACCACGTCAGCGGCTCGGCGCTGCACAACCCCGACTTCTGCGCCCTGGCCCGGGCCTATGGCTACGCGGCCGAGCAGGTCACGCGCACCGAAGACTTCGAAGCGGCCCTGCTGCGGGCATTGGCGGCGCCCACGGGCACGCTGATCGAGATTCCACTGAGCCAGGAAATCATCAGCACGCGCGGCACGCTCAGCGGCATCACGCAGGCGGCGCTGGCGCGCTGAGCCCGCGGCACGCCGGGCCGCGCAGGCACAAAAAAGCGGGCCGGAGCCCGCGGGTGCCTGGCGCGGCGGCGCGCCTTATTCGATGTCGCCCATCTGCGACTGCAGGTAGTTGGGCAGGCCGACCTTGCCGATCAGATCGATCTGGGTCTCGAGGAAGTCGATGTGCTCCTCGGTGTCGTCGAGGATCTTCTGCAGCAGGTCGCGCGAGACGTAGTCGCGCACGGCCTCGCAGTGCGCGATGCCGTCCTTGATGGTCGCCTGGGCGCCCTGTTCAGAGCGCAGGTCGCAGGCCAGGATCTCTGGCACGTCTTCGCCCACCTGGAGCTTCGCCAGGTCCTGCAGGTTGGGCAGGCCGTCGAGCATGAAGATGCGGTCCATCAGCCAGTCGGCGTGCTTCATCTCGCCGATCGACTCCTCGTATTCCTTCTTGGCCAGCTTGTCGAAGCCCCAGTGCTTGAGCATGCGGTAGTGCAAGAAGTACTGGTTGATGGCCGTGAGTTCGTTCTTGAGCTGGGCCTGAAGGTGGCCGATCACCTGTGCGTCACCTTTCATGGGGACTCCTTGTTCTGCGATGGAAAGCGGCCATTGTCATCGCTGCCTGGAGGGGCGGCAAGCAATGGACCTGCGTGGGTCAGCCCATCGGTGCCTGAGCCGTTCCCATGCATCGCAGACATGCCGGGAACTTTTGATAGTTAAACAGTATCGTACTGATTCATTCAATTGATTGGATCAATCATTCTGTGTGACCTAGACTCAGTCCTGTGTTCATTCCATCCAACGAAAGGAAACTCCAATGTCCCTGATCAACACCGAAGTCAAGCCGTTCAAAACCACCGCTTTTCACAATGGCAAGTTTATTGACGTCACGGAGCAGTCCTTCAAGGGCAAGTGGTCCGTGGTGATCTTCATGCCCGCGGCCTTCACCTTCAACTGCCCGACCGAAGTGGAAGACGCGGCCGACAACTACGCTGAATTCCAGAAGGCCGGTGCCGAGGTGTACATCGTCACCACCGACACGCACTTCTCGCACAAGGTGTGGCACGAAACCTCGCCCGCCGTGGGCAAGGCCAAGTTCCCGCTGGTGGGCGACCCCACGCACCAGCTGACCCACGCTTTTGACGTGCACATCGAAGAAGAAGGCCTGGCGCTGCGCGGCACCTTCGTGATCAACCCCGACGGCATCATCAAGACGATGGAAGTGCACTCCAACGAAATCGCCCGCGATGTGAAGGAAACCCTGCGCAAGCTCAAGGCCGCCCAGTACACCGCCGCCCACCCCGGTGAAGTCTGCCCCGCCAAGTGGAACGAAGGCGCCAAGACCATCGCTCCGTCGCTGGACCTGGTCGGCAAGATCTAAGCTGCGTACCCCTGCGTAGCCGTTGAACTGACAAGACGCCCGGGTGCCTGGCGCCCGGGCATTTTTTTGCCCAAAAACATCCCACAAGGAGCCCTGACATGCTGGACGACAACCTCAAAACCCAACTCAAAGCCTATCTGGAACGCCTGACCCGCCCGGTCGAGCTGGTGGCTTCGCTGGACGACAGTGAGGCTTCGCGCGAGCTGCAGGCGCTGCTGCAGGACATCCAGGGCCTGTCCGACCAGGTCAGCGTGGTCGAGAAGAAGGCCGACGGCGCCGAGCGCGCGCCCGTGTTTCTCATCACCAACCCCGGCCAGGACAGCGGCGTGCGCTTTGCAGGCGTGCCGCTGGGCCATGAATTCACGTCGCTCGTGCTGGCGCTGCTGCACGTGGGCGGCCACCCGTCCAAGGAGCCTGCCGAGCTGCAGGAGCAGATCAAGGACCTCGACGGCGAATTCCACTTCGAAACCTATTACTCGCTGAGCTGCCACAACTGCCCCGACGTGGTGCAGGCGCTGAACCTGATGAGCGTGCTCAACCCGCGCATCACGCACACCGCCATCGACGGCGGCGTGTTCCAGCAAGAGATCGCCGAGCGCGAGATCATGGCCGTGCCCACCGTGTTCTTGAACGGCGAGCGCTTCGGCCAGGGCCGCATGGAACTGGGCGAGATCGTCGCCAAGATCGACAAGGGCGCCGTCGCGCGCGAAGCCGCCAAGCTCGGCGCCAAGGATCCGTTCGATGTGCTCATCGTCGGCGGTGGCCCGGCCGGCGCCGCAGCGGCGGTGTATGCCGCGCGCAAGGGCATCCGCACCGGCGTGGCCGCCGAGCGCTTTGGCGGCCAGGTGCTCGACACCGTGGACATCGAGAACTACATCTCGGTGCAAAAGACGGTGGGCCCGCAGTTCGCCGCCGCGCTCGAGCGCCATGTGGGCGACTACGAGGTGGACATCATGAACCTGCAGCGCGCCGCCGCATTGGTGCCCGCCAGCACCGAAGGTGGACTGATCGAGGTCCAGCTCGAGAGTGGTGCCACGCTGCGTTCCCGCACCGTGATCCTGTCCACCGGGGCGCGCTGGCGCAACATGAACGTGCCGGGCGAAGAGCAGTACCGCACCAAGGGCGTGACCTATTGCCCGCACTGCGATGGCCCGCTGTTCAAGGGCAAGCGCGTGGCGGTGATCGGCGGTGGCAACTCGGGTGTCGAGGCCGCCATCGACCTGGCCGGCATCGTGGCCCATGTCACGCTGCTGGAATTCGCCGGCGAGCTCAAGGCCGACGCCGTGCTGCAGCGCAAGCTCAAGAGCCTGCCCAACGTCGATGTGATCGTGAATGCGCAGACCACGGAAGTGAATGGCGACGGCAGCCGCGTCACCGGTATCACCTACAAGGACCGTACGAACGACGAGAGCAAGCAGATCGCGCTCGAAGGCATCTTCGTGCAGATCGGCC
Source organism: Acidovorax sp. SRB_24 (assembly GCF_012931925.1). Lineage (NCBI taxonomy): Bacteria > Pseudomonadati > Pseudomonadota > Betaproteobacteria > Burkholderiales > Comamonadaceae > Acidovorax > Acidovorax sp. SRB_24. The sequence continues at coordinate 16,838 of NZ_MWOM01000060.1, read as the reverse complement.
TGCTGCCCAACACCGACTGGCTCAAGGGCACGGTCGAGCTGAGCCGGCACGGCGAGATCGTGGTGGATGCGCATGGCCGCACCAACCTGCCCGGCGTGTTCGCCGCGGGCGACTGCACCACGGTGCCGTTCAAGCAGATCGTGATCGCCGCGGGCGACGGCTCCAAGGCCGCGCTGAGCGCGTTCGACCACCTGATCCGCACCAGCGCACCGGCTTGAGTTTCAAGCAAAATCGGGCTCTAGCGCTTATGCAGTAAGCGCTGTTAGCTATCAAATTTAAAGCGGTGGAGCTGTGACAAACAGCTCCGCCGCTTTTGTTTTGTATTCAAGGAAAGGCAGGCTTCGGCAATAGTGGTCGCTCAGCAACGTCGGCTTTGTGTGCATCTGACGTCTAAATCCTTTGCGTGAGCATCGGCGGGGTGCTCAAGGAGAATAGTTGCCACTCAAAAAGATGTGGATGTGTTAGACGACGTAGAGGTCCAACAAGTCTTCCAGGGACCGAGACAGAGCAACACCATATTTCGAATCGAGCCGGGCTTGCTTAGCGCGTGAGATGGCGGCTTTCTCTGCGACGACACGGTCCGAATATGGAATCGCCGTATAAAACGACTGCATGTCGAGGACGTCGTTCGCTGAAAGAGCGCCGGTCTTGGATTCCAGGCGTGCGGCCATTTCCACTTCCACGTTCATTGTCGGAACGTCTTCCAACAGTGCTCGCATGGCGCGGTCTCCGAGAGCCCTCAACTGGTCGAAAGAATAGCCCAGTGCAGCCACCGTTTGGTTGAGGAGGTCCAGGTTATCCACCCAAGACTGCGCTGCGTAAGCCCGGCGTCGAAAATCGATGGACTCGTTGGCGAAGCGCTCGCGCCTGCTTTCGATGCGAACGACCAGCTCGGTGAGTCCCTGGGTCAATGTTGTAATGGCCTCTCGTCGACGGATATCGTCCTGGTTGACCATGTAGTCCAGGTAAAGCGCTGCCGGGTGCGTGAGGGAATTGAGCCACCGCACGCGTGCCAGCTCTTCCGGCACAGCCATCAGCTCGTCCATGGGCTCGAACGCCTGCATGAAGCCGGGGGCGAACGCCCAATGGGGCGGCATGGCAGCCGGCTCCACACCGAATTGTCGTTGAATGGCCGCGCGCAACTCTACGGCCATCCGGCCCGCTCGACTTCGGTGGACGTACCCAAGGCTGAGGATGGCCTGCGTTTCGGCAACGTGTCGTCGGCTGTCAGGGTCGTTGCGCTTTGCGGTCTCCATGATGTTCGAACCCGAGAGCGGAAACAAGACGCGCTTTTCCTGGACCGCCACAACGAGTTGAGGAAACAGCTCGGCCATGGGGCCGCTCGTAGTGCGGCCGCTATGCACCTGCGCCAGCTCGATCCACTTATTCTGGTCCAGAAAGACGATGTCCATGAGCTCGAGAGCTACCCCTCCTGAGAGGGCGCCAGTATGTACCAACAAACGCATTGAGCGACCTCTTCCGGCCCGCGAACTGAGCGGGCCAAAGGATCGCCCAGGGTTGGAAGCCGCCCCTATAGCCGATTGACGGATAAGTCCCAGCACCAGGTGTTGGAATGACGCCCCTTCAGGAGCGGGCGCAGAGGCGGCCAAAAAAGCTCATCTATTGATAGCTGATTGCGCAGAGTGGGTAAGGCCTGAGGCCGATTTTTACCCAAAATTATTCGGATTTAGATGGGGAGCTGCACGCTCGCAGCGTGCGTTTTCGTGTGACTCCCCACCCGTCAGCCTGTGCCCCTCTCCAAGCGCCGCCGCCTCAGTAACTCAGCCGCTCAGGCCGCACTTCCTGCAGGATGGTGGTGGCGATCTCTTCAATTGACTTGTGCGTGGACGACAGCCAGCGGATGCCGGCGCGGCGCATCATGGCTTCGGCCTCGGCCACCTCGTGGCGGCAGTTCTGCAGGCTGGCATAGCGCGAGTCGGGGCGCCGTTCGGTGCGGATCTCCGACAGGCGCTCGGGGCTGATGGTCAGGCCGAAGATCTTCTTGCGGTAGGGCACCAGCGCTGGCGGCAGCTGGCGGCGTTCGAAGTCTTCGGGGATCAGCGGGTAGTTGGCGGCTTTGAGGCCGTGCTGCATCGCCAGGTACAGGCTGGTCGGCGTCTTGCCGCTGCGGGAGACGCCCACCAGGATCACGTCGGCCTCTTCGAGGTTGCGGTGGCTCTGGCCATCGTCGTGCGCCAGGCTGTAGTTGATGGCCTCGATGCGGTCCTGGTATTCCTTGTTCTTGCTGATGTCCGAAAAGCGCCCGACGCGGTGGTGCGACTTGATGCCCAGTTCCATCTCCAGCGGGTGCACGAAGGTGCCGAACATGTCCAGCAGCATGCCCTTGCAGCCCTGCTGGATCACCTTGAGCACTTCCATGTTCACCAGCGTCGTGAAGACGATCGGCTTGTTGCCTTCGAGCTCGGCCGTGTGGTTGATCTGGCGCACCACCTGGTGCGCCTTGTCGGCTGTGTCGGTGAACGGCAGGCGCACGCGGCGCGGCACCAGCTCGAACTGCGCCAGGATGGCATTGCCGAAGGTTTCGGCGGTGATGCCGGTGCCGTCCGAGACGAAGAAAACGGTGCGTTGGTGCGTGGTCATGGTGCGCGGGAGGAAGCCTACAATTGCGCCGATTATCCGAATTCCCGCCATGCAACCCCACCACCCACAAGCACAACGACAAAGTTGGTGCTGCTGCATGGCCGCTTGCCCGCTCCTCCAGACGGGCGCCAGCACCGAACCGCTTTCAACTTCTGGAGCTTCCCCATGTCTGCACTTTTCAGCCCGACCGCCCTGGTCGTACCGTTTGAAAACCTGAGAATGACCGACGTCGAGTCGGTCGGTGGCAAAAATGCCTCGCTCGGCGAGATGATTTCGCAACTGCCCGAGGGCGTGCGCGTGCCCACGGGCTTTGCCACCACGGCACACGCGTTCCGCGAGTTCCTGGCCTTCGAGGGCTTGGCCGACAAGATCAGCGCCAAGCTTGCCGCGCTCGATACGGAAGACGTGCGCGCGCTCGCCGCCGTGGGCGCCGAGATCCGCGCCATGGTCGAGGCCCAGCCGTTCCCGGCCGACCTGCAGCAGGCCATCGGCGAAGCGTTTGCGACCCTGTCCGCCGGCAACCCGCAGGCCAGCTTTGCGGTGCGCTCGTCCGCCACGGCCGAAGACCTGCCCGACGCCTCGTTCGCCGGCCAGCAGGAGACCTTCCTCAACGTCGTCGGCATCGACGACGTGCTGCACAAGATGAAAGAGGTGTTTGCCTCGCTCTACAACGACCGCGCCATCAGCTACCGCGTGCACAAGGGCTTCGAGCACGACGTGGTCGCGCTGTCGGCCGGCGTGCAGCGCATGGTGCGCTCCGACCTGGGCGCGGCCGGCGTGATGTTCACCATCGACACCGAGTCGGGCTTTGAAGACGTGGTGTTCATCACCAGCAGCTACGGCCTGGGCGAGACCGTGGTGCAGGGCGCCGTCAACCCCGACGAGTTCTACGTGCACAAGCCCATGCTGCGCGCGGGCAACAAGGCTGTGATCCGGCGAAACCTGGGCAGCAAGCTGATCCAGATGGTGTTTGCCAGCCCGCAAGAAAAAGCCGCCGAGGGCAAGCTCATCAAGACCGTGGACGTGCCCGCCGAGCAGCGCAACCGCTATTCGCTGACCGATGCCGATGTCGAGCAGCTGGCGCGCTACGCGCTGGTGATCGAGCAGCACTACGGCCGCCCGATGGACATCGAGTGGGGCAAGGACGGCCAGGACGGCCAGCTCTACATCCTGCAGGCCCGCCCCGAGACCGTGAAGAGCCAGTCCAAGGGCCAGGCCGAGCTGCGCTACAAGCTCAAGGGCACGGGCCCGGTCCTCGCCGAGGGCCGCGCGATTGGCCAGAAGATCGGCACCGGCCCAGTGCGCCTGGTGCACAGCATCGCCGAGATGGACAAGGTCCAGCCCGGCGACGTGCTGGTCACCGACATGACCGACCCGAACTGGGAGCCGGTGATGAAGCGCGCCAGCGCCATCGTTACCAACCGCGGCGGGCGCACCTGCCACGCCGCCATCATCGCGCGCGAGCTGGGCATCCCGGCCGTGGTGGGCTGCGGCCACGCCACCGAGCACCTGAAGGACGGCACGCTGGTGACGGTGAGCTGCGCCGAGGGCGATACCGGCCACATCTATGACGGCCTGCTGGAGACCGAGGTGACCGAGGTGCAGCGCGGCGAGATGCCACCCATTGCCACCAAGATCATGATGAACGTGGGCAACCCGCAGCTGGCCTTCGACTTCTGCCAGTTGCCCAACGAAGGCGTGGGCCTGGCGCGGCTCGAATTCATCATCAACAACAACATCGGCGTGCACCCCAAGGCCATCCTGGACTACCCCGCCGTCGATGCCGACCTGAAGAAGGCCGTCGAGTCCGTGGCCCGGGGCCATGCCAGCCCGCGCGCCTTCTATGTGGACAAGGTCGCCGAGGGCGTGGCGACGATTGCCGCCGCCTTCTGGCCCAAGCCGGTGATCGTCCGCCTGTCGGACTTCAAGAGCAACGAATACCGCAAGCTGATCGGCGGCAGCCGCTACGAGCCCGAGGAAGAAAACCCGATGCTGGGCTTCCGCGGCGCGGCGCGCTACGTCAGCCAGGAATTCGGCGAGGCCTTCGCGATGGAGTGCGAGGCCTTGAAGCGCGTGCGCAACGAGATGGGCCTGACCAACGTGCAGATCATGGTGCCCTTCGTGCGCACGCTGGGCCAGGCCGAGCGCGTCACGCAGCTGCTGGCGCAGCACGGCCTGCCGCGCGGTGAGAACGGTCTCAAGCTCATCATGATGTGCGAGATCCCGAGCAACGCCATCCTGGCCGAGCAGTTCCTCGCGTTCTTCGACGGCTTCTCCATCGGCTCCAACGACCTGACCCAGCTCACGCTGGGCCTGGACCGCGATTCGGGCCTGGAGCTGCTGGCGGCCGACTTCGACGAGCGCGATCCGGCCGTGCAGGCGCTGATCCACCTGGCGATCAAGGCCTGCCGGGCCCAGGACAAGTACATCGGCATCTGCGGCCAAGGCCCCAGCGACCACCCCGACTTTGCCCAGTGGCTGGCGGCTGAAGGCATCTCGTCGATTTCGCTCAACCCCGACAGCGTGATTGCCACCTGGCAGCAGCTGGCCGGCTGAGTCCGCGAGAGCCGCATGCGCGCCGTGCCCAGCGCCGACGACGAAGGGCAGGAGGCGCGGCCGTTCCCGCCCGACCTGCACGACGTGCGGCACCTCAAGCTCAAGGCCGCGCTGCTGCTGGTGTGGGCGGCCGTGTCGTTCGGCGCCACCTTCTTCGCACGCGACCTGTCGCTGTCGTGGGGCGGTTGGCAGCTGGGCTACTGGATGGCCTCGCAGGGCACGGTGCTGGTGTTCATTGCCATCGTGGTGGTCTATGCCTGGGCCATGAGCCGTTTTGAGCGCGCCGATGAAGCCGCTGCCGCACCCGCACCGGGCCGGGAAGGCGCCGATGGGTGAGGCCGGCACCGGCGCCAGCTACCTGCGGCGCCTGCACCGCATCCTGGCGCTCTATGTGCTGGGGGTGCTGGGTTTTCTGGCGTTGATGGCCTGGGCCGAGCACAGCGGCCTGTCGCGCCAGTGGATCGGGCCCATCTTCCTGTTCCTCACCGTCATGGTCTATGCCGCCATCGGCGTGTATGGCCGCACGACCGATCCCGAGGAGTACTACGTCGCGGGCCGGCGCATTCCGCCGATGTACAACGGCATGGCCGCGGCGGCCGACTGGATGAGCGCGGCCTCGTTCATCAGCCTGTCGGGCGCGCTCTACCTGCAGGGCTTCTCGGGCACGCCCGGGCATGCAGGCGGGCTGGCCTATCTGCTGGGCTGGACCGGCGGCTTTTGCCTGGTGGCCCTGCTGATCGCGCCGCACCTGCGGGCGATGAAGCTCTACACGATTCCCGATTTTTTCCAGGTGCGTTTCGGCGGGCGCTGGCCGCGCGTGATCGCCGCACTGGCCGCCGTGCTGTGTTCGTTCACCTATGTGGTGGCGCAGATCTACGGCGTGGGCCTGATCGCGTCGCGCCTCACGGGCGTGCAGTTCGAGATCGGCATCATGCTCGGGCTGGGCGGCGTGCTGCTGTGCTCGTTCCTGGGGGGCATGCGCGCCATCACCTGGACGCAGGTGGCGCAGTACGTCGTGCTCCTGCTGGCGTTCCTGATCCCGGTGTCCTGGCTGGCCTACAAGCAGCTGGGCAACCCGGTGGCGCCGCTGGTCTATGGCGCGCAGATCGGCAAGATCGCCGACCTCGAAACGCAGCTGCTGAACTCGCCGGCCGAGCACCAGGTGATTGCCGCCTACCTGCAGCGTGCGCGCGATTTCAAGGCGCGCCTGCAGGACGTGGACGCGGCGCTGGAGCGCCAGAGGGCCGAGCTGCAAGAGCGCCTGCACCGGCTGCGTGCGCAGAACGCCGACGTCGGCCTGATCGTCATGGCCAGCCGCGAGCTGGCCGCGATGCCGCGCGACGCCGCCACCGCGCGCGAGCAGTGGACGCGGCAGATGCGCGACAACTACGAACGCGCGCGCCCGCTGGGCGGCCTGCCGCGGCACAGCCAGGCCTACGTGGGCGACCCGGACGGCACCGCGCAGGAGCGCGCCGACTACGAGAACACGCGGCGCAACTTCCTGGCGGTGATGTTCTGCCTGATGGTGGGTACGGCCGGGCTGCCGCACCTGCTCACGCGCTACTACACCGCGCCGTCGGTGGCGGATGCGCGCACCTCGGTGGCCTGGTCGCTGTTCTTCATCGCGCTGCTGTACCTCAGCGCGCCCGCGCTGGCGGTGCTGGTGAAGTTCGAGGTCATGAACAACCTGGCGGGCAGCAGCTTCGACGCGCTGCCCACCTGGATGGCGCAGTGGGCCCACGTCGACGGCGCGCTGCTGTCGGTGGAAGACGTGAACGGCGACGGCATCGTGCAGTTTTCCGAGATCCGCCTGGGCGCCGACCTCATCATGCTGGCCACGCCCGAGATCGGCGGCCTGCCCTATGTGGTGTCGGGGCTGGTCGCGGCGGGGGGGCTCGCGGCGGCGCTGTCCACCGCCGACGGGCTGCTGCTGACCATCAGCAACGCGCTGGTGCGCGACCTGTATTTCCAGTCGCGCCCGCGCGCCGCCTCGCCCGAGCAGCGCGTGATCCTGACCAAGTTCACGCTGCTGGCGGTGGCGCTGGCGGCGGCCTTCGTGGCGGCGCTCAAGCCCTCGGACATCCTTCCCATGGTGTCGGCCTCGTTCTCCCTGGCCGCGTCCGCCTTCGTGCCGGTGATGGTGCTGGGCATCTTCTGGCGCGGCACGACCCGGCCGGGCGCGGTCGCCGGCATGCTCTGCGGCCTGGGTGTGGCGGTGTACTACATGCTCTCGCATGTGCCGGCGCTGCAGTGGCTACCGCGCTGGCTGATGGCCGATGGCCTGTGGTTTGGCATCCAGCCCATTTCGGCCGGGGTGTTCGGCGTGCCGGCGGGGCTGGTGTCGGCCTGGCTGGTCAGCTGGATGACACGGCCGGTGGCGCCGCAGCCGCAGGTGCGGCTGGAGATGTGAGCGCCGGGGCAGGGCGCTGCCTATGGATAGACCCGATGTGCAAAGGCCGCGCTAGCTGACAATCTCGGCGGCACGCCACCGCAGACCACCCCGTACAGGAGGATCGATGCTACTTGTCAAAACCACGTCGGGCCAGCAGGCGCTCAAGGAGCGCCACGGCGTGCTCAGCGCGCGCCAGCGCACCGCGTTCATCCTGTTCGATGGCAAGCGCGCCACGGCCGAGGTGCTGGCCGCCACTGCCGCGATGGGCATCACGCACAGCGATGTGGAGGCCATGCTCGAGCAGGGCCTGCTGGCGCCCGCGGCGGGCAGCGCCGCAGCGGCGCCCTCCGGTCCGCTTGCTAGCGGGCGCTCCGACCAGGCCCGCTACCAGGCGGCCTACCCGATCGCCATCGAGATCACGGCCGCACTGGGTTTGCGCGGCTTCCGGCTGAACCTGGCGGTCGAAGGCACGGGCGGCTACGAAGCGCTGGCCGCCCTGGCACCCCGGATCCGCGAGGCCGTGGGCGAGGCGCCGTTCGCCCGCCTGGAGCGGGCCTTGTTCGCCTGACCCCTTGCCAATCCCGCGGGCACGTTGTCGGCGCCGCTTGCCACTTGCCGAGTGTGGGTGACGGTCCGTGCTGCGCCGCCGCGTTCACGCAAGGCCTTGGAAGGGAACGGGCGCGCAGCACACAACAAAAAAGCGGCCCGAAGCCGCTTGTTTGTTGCCGAAGGGGAGAGGGCGCTGGTTCAGCGGCCCACCTGGAGCAGCTCCACGTCGAACTTCAGCGTGGCGTTGGGCGGGATCACGCCACCGGCGCCGCGCGCCCCGTAGCCCAGGGCCGCAGGGATGATCAGGGTGCGCTGGCCGCCCACCTTCATGCCCTGCACGCCTTCGTCCCAGCCCTTGATCACCATGCCGGCGCCCAGGCCGAAGGCAAAGGCGTCGTTGCGGTCGCGGCTGGAGTCGAACTTGGCGCCCTGCACGCCGTCGTTGTAGAGCCAGCCGGTGTAGTGCACCGTCACTTGCTGGCCCTTGGTGGCTTCAGCGCCTTCGCCCACAGTGGTGTCTTCGTACTGCAGGCCCGAGGCCGTGGTGGTGAATGCCATGAAAAATCCTTGTCTTGAATGCTATTGAATAAAGAGCTGTCAGCGCTTTCCAGCCATGCGTTACAGGCCTTTTTGATGCAAAAAAAGCAGGCGCTGGCGGTGCCGCTTACTTCTTGGCGCGGCCGGCCACCCAGCGGGTGGCAAAGGCCTGCACGTCGGAGAGGCGCTTGAGCAGGTCCGAGCCCGGTGCGGTGACGGTGTAGCCGTCGCTGCCGTGGTCCACCAGGCCCGCTTCGCGCAGCTCCTTGATGCGGGTGTTGAGCGTGTTGGGCGTGATGCCCCCGACGCTGTCCTGCAGCAGGCGAAAGGTTTGCGGGTGGCCGTCTCGCAGTGCCCACAGCACGCGCAAGGCGTAGCGGCACTCGAGCCGTTCAAACAGTTGGTTGATGGCGGCGTTCTCTTTGGAGCTCATGAAGCTTCTCCTTGCGCAATGGGGACTCAAAGGCGGTTCAGCGCCAGCGGCTGGGCGCTTGGGGCGCCCGGCGCACTATAGCGCCGAATCTATTTTGCTACAAGTTTAATAGCTCAAGATGCATGCCTGTCATGCGCCAAGCCGGCAAACTGCATAGCCTCCGCGAAAGTGTTGCCGGACCGCCACGGTCGGGGAGTTCAGGGGCGGCCCGCGCCGAGCAGGTGCTCCACCAGCAGCTGCGCGGCCGGCGCCAGCGCTTCGGCGCTGCGAAAGCAGATGGCAAAGCGCCGCTGCGCCCAGGCGTCCGACAGCGGCACCACGCGCACGTCGGCGGTCGCGGCAAAGGGCTCGGCCACCTCGCGCGGCACCACGCTGATGGCCAGGTTGGCGCGCACCACGCGCAGGGCCGCATCGAAGTTGGACACCAGCACGCGGTGCGCCAGGGTTTTGCCTTCCACCGCCGCCGCGCGCGCCAGCAGCACCTGCACGGCGCTGAGCGCCGGCATGCTGACGAATTCGTGCTCCAGCACATCGGTGAAGCGCACCGAGGGCAGTTGGGCCACGGGGTGGGACGCGTGCGCCACGATGGCCAGGTGGTCGCTGCGGTAGGGGCGCGTCTGCAGCCCCTGCAGGTCGGCCGCGTCCCAGCAGATGCCGATGGACGCGCTGCCTTCGTGGATGCCGCGCACCACCTCGGGGCTCACGCGCTCTTCCATGCTGATCTGGATGTCGCGGTGCGCCGGGTTCTGCAGGAAGGCGGCCACGTCGTCGGCCAGCGATTCGGCCATCACGGAGGCCGTGACCAGCATGCGCACATGGCCCCGGATGCCAGTGGCATAGGCGGCCATGTCGCGCTCGATCTGCCCGGCGCTCGCGAGCATGGTGCGCGCGTGCTCGAGCAGGGTTTCGCCGGCCGGCGTGGGGGCGACGCCCCGGCGCCGGCGCACCAGCAGCGGCGTGCCAACGGTGCTCTCGAGCTGGGCCAGGCGCTTGCTGATGGCCGACCCGACGATGGCCTCCTGTTCGGCCACGCGGGCGATGTTGCGGCTGTCGCAGACGGCCACGAACAGGCGCAGGGTCAGCAGATCGAGGTCGCGCATGGCCCGGCGTGGGAAAAGTGATGAATTTCCATTTGGGAAGCATAGAGGTTCCGGAATAGATTTTCTCAATCCAAATGGAATTTCTAGAATGGCGCCTGCTGCTTTTCTGGAGACCCGCATGCCCCCCAACCCATCCTGTCCGCCCCGCAGCGCCGTGGTGCGCGAAGTGGGGTTGCGCGACGGTCTGCAGAGCATTGCCACCATCGTGCCGACCGCACACAAGATCGCGTGGATCGATGCCGCCTATGCGGCCGGCCAGCGGGAGATCGAGGTGGGCTCGTTCGTCCCCGCGCGCCTGCTGCCCCAACTGGCCGACACCGCCGAGGTGCTGGCCCACGCCAAGACGCTGCCCGGACTGTGCGCCTCGGTGCTGGTGCCGAACCTGAAGGGGGCCGAGCGCGCCCTCGACTGCGCTGCCGACCTGCTGGTCGTGCCCTTGTCGGCCAGCCACGCCCACAGCCTGGCGAACCTGCGCAAGACGCCCGACGAGGTGGTGGCCGAGGTGGCGCGCATCCGCGCGCTGCGCGACGCCAGCGGCAGCCGCACCGTGATCGAAGGTGGCGTGGGCACGGCCTTTGGCTGCACGCTGCAAGGCGAGGTGGCCGAATCCGAGGTGCTGCGGCTCTTGCAGGCCTTGCTCGACGCCGGCGCCGACCGCGTGAGCCTGGCCGACACCGTGGGCTATGCCGACCCGGCCGGCGTGCAGCGCCTGTTCGAGAAGGCCCGCGTCCTGGTGGGCGAGCGCCTGGCCTGCGCGCATTTCCACGACACGCGCGGCATGGGCCTGGCCAATTGCTACGCTGCCTGGCAGACCGGCATCACGCGCTTCGACGCATGCCTCGCCGGCATCGGCGGCTGCCCGCACGCTCCGGGCGCCAGCGGCAACGTCGCCACCGAAGACCTGGCTTTCATGCTCGAGCGCATGGGTGTGGCCACGGGCCTGGATGTCCCCGCGCTGCTGGCACTGCGCCAGCGCGTGCAGGGCTGGCTGGCCGGCGAGACGCTGCACGGCACCCTGTGGCAGGCGGGCTTGCCCCGCCATCTTGCTGACGCTGCGCAGCCCCTGGCGCCGGCGAGCGCTTGATACCCGTACCCTTGTCTCCATGAATTCCTCTGCCGTGTCCTCTTCTCCTGCTTCCGCTTCCGCGAGCGGCGCCGCTGCCGTGTCCCGGCCCCTGCCGCTGGCCGGCATCCGTGTCGTGGAGTTTTCCCACATGGTCATGGGCCCGACCTGCGGCATGGTGCTGGCCGATCTGGGCGCCGAGGTCATCAAGGTCGAGCCCGTGGACGGCGACCGCACGCGCCATTTGCTGGGCGCAGGGGCGGGCTTTTTCCCGATGTTCAACCGCAACAAGAAAAGCGTGGCCATCGACCTGCGCCATGCGCAGGGCCTGGAGGTGGCGCTGCGCCTGGCCGGCACGGCCGATGTCGTGGTGCAGAACTTCAAGCCGGGCGTGATGGCCAAGTACGGCCTGGACCATGCGGCGCTCGCCCGGCTCAACCCCGGCCTGGTCTATGTGAACCACACCGGATTTCTGCCCGGCCCCTACGAGCACCGCACGGCGCTCGACGAGGTGGTGCAGATGATGGGCGGCCTGGCCTACATGACGGGGCGCCCGGGCGACCCGCTGCGCGCCGGCACCAGCGTCAACGACATCATGGGCGGCATGTTCGGTGCCATCGGCGCCATGGCCGCGCTGATGCAGCGCAGCGTGACGGGGCGGGGGCAGGAGATCGACTCGGCGCTGTTCGAGAACAACGTCTTCCTGGTGGGCCAGCACATGATGCAGTACGCCGTGACCGGCCAGCCCGCCGCGCCGATGCCCGACCGCATCTCGTCGTGGGCGGTGTACGACGTGTTCAGCGTCAAGGACGGCGGGCAGATTTTCCTGGCGGCCGTGAGCGATGCGCAGTGGACCACCTTCTGCGACGCCATGGGCTATGCCGACCTGAAAGCCGACCCGGCCCTGGCGCTGAACAACGACCGCGTGCGCGCCCGCCCCACGCTGCTGCCCGAGCTGCGCCGGCGCCTGGCCGAGCACACGGCCCAGGAGCTGTCGGCGGTCTTCGAGCGGCACGGGCTGCCGTTCGCGCCGATTTCCCGGCCGGAAGAGCTGTTCGGCGACCCGCACCTGCAGGCCACCGGCGGCCTGGCCGAGATCACGCTGCCCGACGGCGAGCGCGCCGGGCAGACCGCGCGCACCACCTTGCTGCCGCTGCGCATGGGGGGCGAGCGCATGGGCGTGCGCCTGGACCCGCCGACGCTGGGCCAGCACACGCAGGAACTGCTGGCAGGCCTGGGCTACACGCCCGAGCAGACGCAGGCGCTGCGCGCGGCCTCGGCCATTGCCTGACGGATCGGTATTTACACTTCCGGGCGCAAGCGCAGCGGCAGTCTGCGCAGCCCTTCACCACGACCCCACCTGGAGACAACCATGCCCTCGCTTCCCCCGCCACCGACCGCCCTGTCACCGCGCGCGCGCCTGACGCGCCGCCACGCCATCGCCTTGGGCGCTGTCGCCCTGGGCGCGCCGGCGCTGGCCTTGGCGCAGCTGGGCGACAAGCCCCTGCGCATCCTCCTGCCGCTGTCCGCCGGCTCGGGCGCGGACGGGGCCGTGCGCGCCATCAGCAACAGCCTGGCCAAGGCGCTGGGCCATCCGGTGGTGATCGAGAACCTGCCCGGCGCGGGCGGCATCACCGGCACGACGCAGATCGTGCGCGCCGCCAAGGACGGGTCGGTGATCGGCGTGGTGTCGAACAACCACGTGGTCAATCCGAGCGTCTACAAGAACATCCCGTTCGACTCCATCGAAGACATCACGCCGATCACCGTGATCGGCGCGACGCCCTTCGTGCTCGTGGCGCATCCGTCGGTCCCGGCGCGGAACGTGAAGGAGCTGATCGCCCTCGCCAAGGCCCGGCCGGGCGTGCTGAACTACGGGTCCTCGGGCAACGGCACCATCCTGCACCTGGGCGCTGCGATGTTCGTGGACCAGGCGCAGATCGACGTGAAGCACATTCCCTACCGCGGCATGGGCCCGTTGATGAACGACATCCTGGGCGGGCAGGTGCAGCTCGGCGTCGTGGCGGTGGCGCCCGCCGCCGCGCACATCAAGAGCGGCACGCTGCGTGCCGTCGGCGTGAGCACCGCCACGCGGGTGCCGTCGCTGCCCGAGGTGCCGACCATCGCCGAGCAGGGCCTGCCGCGCTACGAGCTGGAGGGCTGGATCGCCGCCATCGCGCCCGCCGGCACGCCCAAGGCCGAGGTGGCCCGGTTGTACAACGGCTTCAAGGCCGCGCTGGCCATGCCCGAGGCCCGCGATGCCCTGGTGGCGCAGGGCTACGAGATCAAGCTCATGCCGCCAGAGCCGTCGGCCGCCTTCTTCCGCAGCGAGCTCGCGCGCATGGCGCAGGTGGTCAAGAACGCCAACGTGAAGATGGATTGATGCTCCTAAAACAGGAGCTATAAGCGCAGAATGGGTCTGCGCTGGAGGCCTAAAATGCTTCAAATTTCCCGCGGCTGCGGCCGCGCATGAAAAAAGCCCTGCCGCGGGAGCGGACAGGGCTTTTTATTGGGGGGAGGGCCGAGGCCCAGGCCCCGTGCGCTTACAGCGAGTCGATGAAGCTGCGCAGCTTGTCGGAGCGGCTCGGATGCTTGAGCTTGCGCAGCGCCTTGGCTTCGATCTGGCGGATGCGCTCGCGCGTCACGTCGAACTGCTTGCCGACTTCCTCGAGCGTGTGGTCGCTGGTCATCTCGATGCCGAAGCGCATGCGCAGCACCTTGGCCTCGCGCGGCGTGAGGCCGTCGAGGATGTCCTTGACCACGTCGCGCAGGCCGGCCTGCATCGCCGCTTCGATCGGAGCCGTGTTGGCGCCGTCCTCGATGAAGTCGCCCAGGTGGCTGTCGTCGTCGTCGCCGATGGGAGTTTCCATCGAGATCGGCTCCTTGGCGATCTTCATGATCTTGCGGATCTTGTCCTCGGGGATCTCCATCTTCTCGGCCAGCACGGACGCATCGGGCTCGAAGCCGAACTCCTGCAGGTGCTGGCGCGAGATGCGGTTCATCTTGTTGATGGTCTCGATCATGTGCACCGGAATGCGGATGGTGCGCGCCTGGTCGGCGATCGAGCGCGTGATGGCCTGGCGGATCCACCAGGTGGCATAGGTCGAGAACTTGTAGCCGCGGCGGTATTCGAACTTGTCCACCGCCTTCATCAGGCCGATGTTGCCTTCCTGGATCAGGTCGAGGAACTGCAGGCCGCGGTTGGTGTACTTCTTGGCGATCGAGATCACCAGGCGCAGGTTGGCCTCGATCATCTCCTTCTTGGCGCCGCGCGAGGTCGACTCGCCCGCGTTCATGCGCTTGTTGATGCCCTTGAGCTCGGCCAGCGGCACCACCACGCGCGACTGGATGTCGGCGAGCTTTTGCTGCAGGTCCTGGATCGGCGGGATGTTGCGCGACATCACGGTGCTCCAGGGCTTGCCCGCGGATGCCTGCTTCTCGACCCACTGCTGGTTGAGCAGGTTGGCGGGGAAGTCCTTGATGAAGAGTTCCTGGGGCATGCCGCACTTGTCCACGATGATGCGGCGCAGTTCGCGCTCTTTCTTGCGCACGTCGTCGACCTGGGCGCGCACCGTGTCGCACAGCTTCTCGATGGTCTTGGCCGTGAAGCGGATGGTCATGAGCTGTTCGCTCAGCGCGTGCTGCGCCTTCAGGTAGGCCGGCGTGCCGTAGCCTTCCTTGTCGTAGATCTTGTGGATCTTCTCGAACATCTCGCGCATCTTGTCGAAGCGGCGCAGCGCCTCGCTCTTGAGCTCTTCGAGCTTCTTGGTCAGCGCCTTGGAGCCGCCCTTGCCGTCGTCGTCGTCTTCCTCGTCGAATTCGTCGAAGTCTTCCTCGGCCACATAGTCGTCGGCCTCGTTGGGGTTGGTGAAGCCGTCGACGATGGTGGTGATGACGACCTTGCCTTCGCGGATCTCCTCGCCCATGTTGAGGATCTCGGCAATGGTGGCGGGCGATCCGCTGATCGCCTCCATCATGTCCATCAGGCCGCCTTCGATGCGCTTGGCGATTTCGATTTCGCCTTCGCGCGTGAGCAGCTCCACGGTGCCCATCTCGCGCATGTACATGCGCACCGGGTCGGTGGTGCGGCCGAATTCGCTGTCCACGGTGGACAGGGCGGCTTCGGCGGCTTCCTCGGCCTCTTCCTCGGTGGCCGCGGTCTGCGCGGTGTTGGTGACCAGCAGGGTCTCGGCGTCGGGGGTCTGCTCGTACACCGCCACGCCCAGGTCGTTGAGCATGGAGATCACGACCTCGAGCGTTTCGGCATCGACCAGCTTGTCGGGCAGGTGGTCGTTGATTTCCCCGTGCGTGAGGTAGCCGCGCGTCTTGCCCAGCTTGATCAGGGTCTTGAGGCGCTGGCGGCGCTTGGCCATGTCTTCCTCGGACAGGACGGTCTCGTCCAGGCCGAATTCCTTCATCAGCGCGCGCTCCTTGGCCTTGCTGATCTTCATGCGCAGGGGCTTGACCTTCTCGGCCGGAGCGGCTGCGGTGGTCTCGGCTTCGGCCTCGGGTTCGCCCTCCAGGTCCGCTTCGATGTCGGACAGGTCGGTGTCGTCCCCAGCGTCATCGCCCGCGCCCGCCTTGGGCTTACGCCCGCGCTTGGCCGGTGTCTTGGCGGCCGCGGTGGCCGCGCCGGCGGCCTTGGCGGGGCGGCCAGGGCGCTTCTTCGGCGCTTCGTCGGTGGCGGCAGCGTCGTCCGCTGCACGGGCGGGCTTGGCGCGGGCAGATTTTTTCAACAATTCATCGGCGGCTTTGGTCAGCTCGGCAGAACTTTTCACGGGCACAGTTTTGACTTTCTTGGTCACCGGAGTGTCTGGCGCGACCGCTTTGGCGGCGGCGGCCTTGGCCGGGGACTTCTTGGCGGTTGCAGGAGATGTCTTGGCGGCGGTGCCTGGGACGGACTTGGGCAGCTTCGCGGACTTTTGAGCGGGCATGGTGCAACCTCAAAATCAAAATCAAACACAAAGAAAACACAAGCGCCACGGGCGTCGGCGCGGGTGGCACGGCAAAGGCCGGGCCTTTGCGGTTGGAGGGGTCACCCTCAGCGGCAAGATGTCTGGGCGAACATTTGGGGTGCAGTCCTTGCGGTGTAAAGGGCGGTTGTGCGTGTGTGTCACGGTGGCCCGGTCCGGAGGTGTTGCTGTCGCTCTTGCCGACATAAACCCTAAATTATACCGACCGCGCCAATTTCAAGAGGGCAGCTGCCCCAGTTTTTCAAGTGCCACGCGCCGCGCCTGGAGTTCACGGTAGCGCTGCAGCGCGCCCGGATCGGTGCGCGCCGCCTGCAGCGCCTCGGTTTCCTGCTGGCGCAGCTGCTCGGCGAGCATGCGGTTGAGCAGGCCGCGCAACTCCATGCGCAGTTCGCGCGCGTCGCCTTCGGTCTGGGCGTGCGAGCCGGTCATCACGCGCTCGGCGATGACCTCGCAGGCGTGGCCGCGCAGGCTCTCGCGCAGCACCGCCCAGGGCTGGGTGCCGTGTTCGTGGAACTGGCCCTCGATCCAGGCAAACAGCGGGCCGTGCGGCGGCGGCAGGGCGCAGAGGGTGGCTTGGTCTTCGTGCGCGAGCGTGTCGAGGAAATCCATGTGCGACAGCAACAGGCGCGCGGCG
>NZ_MWOM01000043.1:0-34929 GCF_012931925.1 Acidovorax sp. SRB_24 | reverse complement strand
GGCGTCGCGCGGTGCCGGCGCGCGCGCGCTGCCCTGGCCGCGGGCCGCGTCGCGTGCGCTGGCCTGGCTCCAGACTTCCGAGAGGTCGCGCGCATCGAGCTGGGCCAGGGCGGCCAGCTCGCCCAGCAGCTGGCGCTTGAGCACGCCATCGGGCAGCGGCTCCCACAGCTGCCGCGCGTTGCTGGCCATGTGGGCGCGTCCCTCGGGCGTGCCCAGGTCGCACTGTTCGCTGGCGGCATCGACCAGGAAGCGGCTCAGCGGCAGCGCGTCGCCGATGTGACGCGCAAACGCCTCGCTGCCGTGGGCGCGCACGAAGCTGTCGGGGTCGTGCTCGGCCGGCAGGAACAGGAACTTGATGCTGCGCGTGTCGCTGGCGTAGGGCAGGGCGCCTTCGAGCGCCTTGCGCGCGGCACGCCGGCCGGCGCTGTCGCCGTCGAAGCTGAATACCACGGTGTCGGTGAAGCGGAACAGCTTTTGCACATGCTCGGGCGTGCAGGCCGTGCCCAGCGTGGCCACCGCGTTCGGAAAGCCCAACTGCGCCAGCGCCACCACGTCCATGTAGCCCTCGGTGACCAGCGCGCAGCCCTGTTCGCGGATCGCGGTGCGCGCCTCGAACAGGCCGTAGAGCTCGCGGCCCTTGTGGAACACCGGCGTTTCGGGCGAATTGAGGTATTTGGGCTTGTCGTCGCCGAGCACGCGCCCGCCAAAGCCGATGCACTCGCCCTTGACGTTGCGGATCGGGAACATCAGCCGGTCGCGGAAGCGGTCGTAGCGGCGCACATCGTCGGCGTTCTCGTCGTTGACGATGACCAGGCCGCTCTCGGCGAGCAGTGGGTCGTCGTAGTGCGCGAACACGCTCGCCAAGCCATGCCAGCCCTCGGGCGCGTAGCCCAGGCCGTAGCGCTTGGCGATGGCGCCCGAGACGCCCCGGCCCTTGAGGTAGGCGATGGCGCGCTGCGAGCCGCGCAGCTGCTGGCGGAAGGCGTCGCCGGCCTTCTCGAGAACGTCGGTCAGCGTGGCCTGCTTTTGCCGCTGGGCCGCGGCGCGCTCGCGCTCCTGCGGCGAAAGATCGTCCTCGGGCACCTGCAGGCCGGTTTGCTGGGCCAGGTCCTTGACGGCCTCGGGGAAGGTCATGCCGGCGTGGTCCATCAGGAAGCCGATGGCGTTGCCGTTCTTGCCGCAGCCAAAGCAGTGGTAGAACTGCTTGCTGGGGCTCACGCTGAAGGAAGGGGACTTTTCGCCGTGGAACGGGCACAGTCCCATGTAGTTGGCGCCGCCCTTCTTGAGCTGGACATAGCGGCCGACGATTTCGACCACGTCGACGCGTGCGATCAGCTCCTGGATGAATGATTGGGGAATGGACACGGCCGCATTTTCGCCCATTGCGGTTTTTCAGCGCCACGTCAGTGGGGCCTGCTGTAATGCGGCAGGCCTATTTTCAGCTTCGCAAGGACGCAAAACCATGAGCAGCATCTACGACCAGCACCTGCCCCGCACCCGTGCCAACCACGCGGCGCTGTCGCCGCTGGACTTCATCGAGCGCACCGCAGAGGTCTACCCCGAGCGCCTGGCCATCGTGCACGGCAGCCTGCGCCAGACCTGGGGCCAGACCTATGCGCGCGCGCGCCAACTGGCCAGCGCGCTGCAGCGCAGCGGCATTGGCAAGAACGACACCGTCGCCGTGATGCTGCCCAACACCCCGCCCATGGTCGAGGCGCACTTTGGCGTGCCCATGGCCGGCGCGGTGCTCAACGCGCTCAACACCCGGCTCGACCCCGAGGCCATCGCCTTCATGCTCGACCATGGCGAGGCCAAGGCCGTCATCGTCGACCCCGAATTTGCGGCGACCATGGCCCGCGCGCTGGCGCTGCGCAGCGGCACGGCGCCGATCCGGGTCATCGAGGTGAGCGACGCCCTGTATGGCCCGGCCGCGCAGCCGCTCGGCGGCACCGGCTATGAAGAGTTCCTGGCCAGCGGCGACGCGCAGTTCGACTGGCAGATGCCGGGCGACGAGTGGGATGCGATCGCGCTCAACTACACCTCAGGCACCACCGGCAACCCCAAGGGCGTCGTCTACCACCACCGCGGCGCGGCGCTCAACGCCATCAGCAACGTGCTGGAGTGGGACATGCCCAAGCACGCCGTCTACCTGTGGACGCTGCCGATGTTCCACTGCAACGGCTGGTGCTTTCCGTGGACGGTGGCGGCGCGCGCCGGCGTCAACGTGTGCCTGCGCCGCGTAGAGGCGCAGGCCATCTTTGACGCGATCCGCGACCACGGCGTCACGCACTACTGCGGCGCGCCCATCGTGCACGGCCTGCTGGTCAACGCGCCGGCCGCGATGAAGGCCGGCCTGCCCGCAGGCGTCAAGGCCATGGTGGCCGGCGCCGCGCCGCCCGCGTCGATGATCGAGGGCATGGAAACGATGGGTTTCGACCTGACCCATGTCTATGGCCTGACCGAGGTCTACGGCCCCGCCACCGTCTGCGCCCAGCACGAGGCCTGGGAGCAACTCGACATCGGCGAGCGCGCGCGCCTCAATGCGCGCCAGGGCGTGCGCTACCACCTGCAGCGGGCCGCCAGCGTGCGCGACCCCGAGACGCTGGCGCCGGTGCCGCACGACGGCGAGACCATGGGCGAGATCATGTTCCGCGGCAACATCGCCATGAAGGGGTACTTGAAGAACCCGCAGGCGACCGACGAGGCGTTCCGGGGCGGCTGGTTCCACAGTGGCGACCTGGCCGTGCAGTACCCCGACGGCTACATCAAGATCAAGGACCGCAGCAAGGACATCATCATCTCGGGCGGCGAGAACATCTCGTCCATCGAAGTCGAGGACGTGCTCTACCGCCACCCCGACGTGCTGGCCGCCGCCGTGGTCGCCAAGCCCGACCCGAAGTGGGGCGAGACGCCCTGCGCCTTCGTCGAGCTCAAAGCCGGCGCCAGCACCACGGCCCAGGAGATCGTCGCGCACTGCAAGGCGCACCTGGCCGGCTTCAAGGTGCCGCGCGCCGTGGTCTTCGGCCCCATCGCCAAGACCGCCACGGGCAAGATCCAGAAGTTCGAGCTGCGCAAGCAGGCCGGCTCGGCAGCGGCCATCGACGTCTGAACTATTGAATTGATAGCTGCCAGCGCTTGCTGTGCAAACGCTGCAGGCTGTTTTCATTCAAAACGGTGGCGGCGCACTGGGCCGCGGGTGGAACCCGGCCGCCCGGCCCGGGTCTGACCCCCTTTTTGAATTCCAGAGGCGACTCCATTGCACATTGACTTCCTGGCGCAAGCCGAACCCTGGGTGCAGGCCGTGGCCGGGCTGGCGCTGCTCTTGTTGGTGGCGATGGCCGCACGCGGCCTGGCGCTGCTGCTGTTCCTGCCCCTGCTGCGGCGCGTGCGTACGCGTGCACGGTCGTGGCCCACCGATGTGCTCTTGCACGACGACGTGCTGCGCCGCATGGCGCGCGTGCTGCCGTCGCTGGTGGTGCAGCTGGGGGTGGAGCGTGTGCCGCACCTGGACGCCACCTTTGCCACCGTGGTCGGCAACGTGGCCATGGCCTTCATGGCGCTGCAGGTGGTGCGCGCCCTGATGGCGATGCTCGACGCCATGCTGCAACTGCAGCAGCAGGGCGGGCGCCACGAGGGCGCGCAGGCGGCGGCGCACAAGGCGCGTTCGATCAAGAGCTATGTGCAGCTGGGCAAGCTGGTGCTGATGCTCGCAGGCGCGGTGGTCACGGTGGCGTCGCTGATGGACCGCTCGCCGCTGATCGTGCTCTCGGGCCTGGGCGCGATGTCGGCGGTGCTGATGCTGGTGTTCAAGGACACCATCCTGTCGTTCACTGCCGGCGTGCTGCTGACGTCCAACGACATGCTGCGCCTGGGCGACTGGATCGAGATGCCGCAGGTCGGCGCCGATGGCGATGTGGTCGACATGGCGCTGCACACCATCAAGGTGCAGAACTGGGACAAGACCATCACCACCATCCCCACCTGGCGGCTGATGAGCGAGAGCTACAAGAACTGGCGCGGCATGAGCGAGGCGGGCGGGCGGCGCATCAAGCGCACGCTGCGGCTCGATGCCAGCTCGGTGCGCTTTCTCGACGAGCGCGAGATGGCGCGCTTTGCGCAGTTCGAGCTGCTCAAACCGTACATGGCCGCCAAGAGCGTGGCGGTGGAGGCGGCCAACACGCAGGCGCGCGCCGCGCTCGGCGACAAGGCCGAGCTGCTGGCCAACCAGCGGCGCCTGACCAACATCGGCACGCTGCGCGCCTATGTCGAGGCCTACCTGCGCGCCCACCCGGGCATCCACCAGGGCATGACGCTGATGGTGCGCACGCTCGAACCCACGCCCGAAGGCGTGCCGCTGGAGCTGTACTGCTTCACTGCCAACACGGCCTGGGTGGCCTACGAAGGCACGCAGGGCGACATCTTCGACCACCTGCTGGCGATCCTGCCCGAGTTCGGCCTGCGCCTGTACCAAAGCCCGAGCGGCAACGACCTGCGCCTGGGCCTGGCGCAGCAGGGCGCCGCGGCCTAGGTTGGCGCTAGATCAGGTCCAGGCCACGCAGCATCACCGCCAGGATCAGCGGCGGCGAGACCCAGCGCAGCACCCAGACGATGGCACGCGCCAGCGCGCCGTTGTGCAGCGTGCCCTGGTTGGACAGGGCGCGGCGGAAATTGTCCGCGCCCCATGCCCAGCCGGCGAACAGCGCGATGAAGATGCCGCCCAGCGGCAGCAGGAGGTTGGAGGAGACATAGTCGGCCCAGTTGAACAGCGTGCGCCCGCCGGGCTGGAAGCCGGCCAGCGTGCTCTGGCTGAGCGCGCAGCCTGCGCCCACCACCATCAGCAGCACAAGCGTCAGCACGGTGGCGCGCGGGCGCGACAGGCCCCAGCGCTCGTGCAGCGTCACCACCGGCACTTCCATCAGCGACAGCATGGCGCCGGTGGCCGCAACCGCCGTGAGCACGAAGAAGGCCGCCATCAGCACCTGGCCAAACGGCATCTGCGCAAACACCGCGGGAATGGTGATGAAGACCAGCGACGGCCCGGCCGAAGGCGCGAAGCCGAAGGTGAACACCGCCGGAAAGATCGCGATGCCCGCGAGCATCGACACGCACAGGTCGGCCGCCATGACGCGCGTGGCCGTTGCCGGGATGTTCTGGTCGTTACCGAAGTAGCTGCCATAGGTCATCATCGTGCCCATGCCGATCGACAGCTTGAAGAACGCCAGCCCCATGGCCGTGAGCACCACGGGCGCGGTGATCTTGCCCCAGTCGGGCAGGAACAGGAAGGCCAGCCCCTGTGCCGCCCCGTCGAGCGTCAGGCTGAAGGCGCACAGCAGCAGCAACAGCACGAACAGCAGCGGCATGAGCTTTTTGGTGATCGCCTCGATGCCCTTGGTCACGCCCAGCAGCAAGATACCGCCAATGAACGCCAGCACGCCCCACTGCCACAGCAGCGACTGCACCGGGTCGGTGATCAGCGCCTGGAACGCCGCTTCAGTCACGGCCGGGTCGCTGCTGAGCAGGCTGCCGCGCAGCGCCTTGGCGACGTAGGCAAACACCCACGCCACGACCTCGGAATAGAACGACGAAATCAAAAAAGCCGCCACCATGCCGGCCACGCCAATCAGCCACCAAGGCTGGCGCCGGGGCGACAGCGCCACCAGGGCCGTGATCGGGTTGGCGCGCGCCTGGCGCCCGATGGCGATCTCGGCCATCATCACCGGAAGGCCGATCAGCAAGGTGGCCAGCAGGTACACCAGCAGGAAGCCCGCGCCGCCATTGGCGCCGGTGAGCGACGGAAACTTCCAGATGTTGCCCAGGCCCACGGCCGAGCCCAGGGTGGCGGCGAGCACGCCAAAACCCGAGCTGAAGCCGGCGCGCTGCGTGGCGGGGAAGGGCGGTGCGGTGGGGTCGGTCATGGTGAAGGGCGTTGCGTGCAAGGCCCGGGTGGCCTGCGGAACGTGGATGGTACGCGCAAAGATGGCCCGCCAGCGCGCAGCCGAGCTCATATATCCATAGCTGAGTCCGCTGACGTACATTGCGTTTGCGGCCGATTTCCCCTGTTTTGTGCCGCAGCAGAGGACCTAGAGAAGCCACTCGATCGGCAGCAGCGCCAGCGCGCGCAGGCCCCAGCGGCTCAGCCAGCTGCTGCCCGGTTCGACGGTGTGGACCGTCGGCGGCGCCCCGGGGGCCGCCGGGGCTTCCCGCCACTGCAGCGCCCCGTCGGCCGACAGCTGCACGCGGTAGGAGTGGCGCGGGATCTGCACATCAAATGCCCGCTCGATCTGGCGCGCAAGGGCGGGGCTGTCGATGACCAGGCCCAGCTCGGTGTTGAGCCGGGCCGAGCGCGGATCGAAATTGAACGAACCCACAAAGGCGCGCGCGCTGTCGACCGCAAAGGTCTTGGCGTGCAGGCTCGAGCCCGAGCTGCCCAGCGGGTTGCGGCGCGCGCCTGTGGGGGGCGGCGGTGCCAGGCGCTGCATTTCATAGAGCTCCACGCCGTGCCGCAGCAGCGCCTGGCGGTACTGCGCGTAGCCGGCATGCACCAGCGGCACGTCGGTCGCCTCGTAGGCATTGGTCATCACGCGCACCCGGATGCCGTTTTCGCGCAGGCGTGCGAGCGCTCGCACGCCGGCCGCGGTGGGCACGAAGTAGGGCGAGACCAGCGCCACCGAGCGCTGCGGCGTGCCCAGCACATCGTGCAGCTGGGTGACCAGCAGCCCGTCGCGCTGCGCCTGGGCCAGGCCCTTGGCGGGGTCGTCGCTGACCAGCGTGGTCTGCGCCCACTGCATCTGCAGCTGCCCTTGCAGCAGCGCCTGGATGAAAGGCGTGTCGCGCACGGCCTCGGTGTAGGCGCGCGCCGATCCGGACTCTGCGATGCGCGCGGCCTCGGCGCCGAGCGCCTGCAGCTCGGCCGCCCCCACGGCCGGCAGGATGGACTGCGCCGGGTAGGCCGAGGCGCTGGCCCAGTAGCGGTCGAAATCTTGCGCCACCTCGGGCACGACCGGGCCCACGGCGAGCACGTCGATGTCGCTGAACAGCACGCCGTCGGTGGCGCCGAAGTATTCGTCTCCGACGTTGCGGCCGCCGACGATGGTGGCCTGGCTGTCTGCCGTGAACGACTTGTTGTGCATGCGCCGGTTGGTGCGCTCAAAGTCGGTCAGGTAGCCCAGCGCCTTGGGCCAGCGCAGCACGAACGGGTTGAACAGCCGCACCTCGATGCGCGGATGCAGCGCGAGCGCCGCCAGCAGGCCGTCGAGCCCCGCGGTGCCGCCGTCGTCGAGCAGCAGGCGCACACGCACGCCCCGGTCGGCGGCGGCCACCAGTGCCTGCAGCAGCAGCGTGCCGGTCTGGTCGCCGCGCCAGATGTAGTACTGCACGTCCAGGCTGCGCTCGGCGCTGCGCGCCAGCAGCATGCGCGCGGCAAAGGCTTCGAGCGGGTCGGCCAGGGGCAGGATGCCGCTGCGGTCCGGGTGCAGCAGCAGCTGCGGCGCGATGGCCTGGCCCAGGCGGGTCTGTGCGGCCTGTTCCACGCCGAGGGCCGTGGAAGCGGGACGGCCCTGCAGCGGCGGCAGGGTGCAGCCGGCCAGCAGCAGGGCGCACCAAAGGGTGTAGAGGGGGCGGATGGCGTGTCTCCGGCAAAACCGTCGGTGGCCATGGTACTGCAGCCGTGCAGGGTGCTCTCGTATCAGGAGCTGCCTGCGCTTGCCACGCCATGGTTATGGCATGGAAATGGCCTGAAACGCAGATAGGTACTGCGCATGCAGCTATGGTTTTTGATGGCTAGATGCGCTGCGGCCCGGGCCGGCCATCCTCGACCACAAAGCGCGCCAGGGTGGCGATGCCGCTGTCGGCGCGCAGCGGGTCGTCGACCGTGCGCAGCTCGGTGGTCCAGCGCGTGGGCGTGATGTCGGCCAGGCCGTAGCCGCGCAGGTCGCAGCGCGCCAGCAGCACATGGGGGTTGTGGCGCGCGATGGCATCGACCTTGTCCTGCGTGGTGCCGGCGCGCGAGCTGATCGAGGTGCCGCAGAACTCACTGGCCAGCACCGGCGCGTCGGGCCGCTCGGCGTCGGCGAGCACGCGGCAGACATAGTTCTGGTGGATGTCGCCGCCCAGCAGCACGGTGTTGCGGGGCGCGTGGCCGGCGATGGACTGCAGCAGGCGCGTGCGCGCGGCGGGGTAGCCGTCCCAGGTGTCGGTGGAGCGCACGCCCGAGGGGTAGCGGCGCGGCGCAAACAGCGTCTGCTGCGCCAGCACGCTCCAGCGCTGCTGCGTGCCGGCGTCGCTGGCCAAGCCCTGGTCCAGCCAGCGCTCCTGCGCGGCGCCGAGCAGGCTGCGCGCGGGGTTGGCACGCTCGGCGCAGTTGTCGGGGCGCACAGCGCCGGCGCCGCTGGTGCCGGAGCGGCGGCAGGCCTGCCAGCTGCGCCCCTGGCGGCCGTCGAGCAGGTGCAGCCGGGCCAGCCGCCCCCAGGGCTGGTGGCGGTAGACCTGCAGCGCGCCAAAGCCCTGCGCCATGCTGGCCGCGCGCAGCGGCATGTGCTCGTAGAACGCCTGCCAGGCGGCATCGCGCAGCGCCAGGAAGGTGGCGCTCTCGTCCTGGCCCTGGCCGCCGGCGTAGTCGTTCTGCAACTCGTGGTCGTCCCAGGTCACGGCCCAGGGGCAGGCGGCATGCGCGGCCTGCAGCTGCGGGTCGCTCTTGTGCAGGGCGTAGCGGTCGCGGAAGTCCGCCAGGGTGCGCGCGTGGCGCAGGCCGTGCACGCGCGCCAGGCCGCTGGTGTCTTTGGGCGTGGCGTATTCGTAGATGTAGTCGCCCAGGAACAGCACCAAGTCGGGTGCGTCGCTCGCCAGGTGCTGCCAGGCGGCGTAGTGGCCGTGCTCCCAGCGCTGGCACGAGGCCCAGGCCAGGCGCAGGTGGGCGTCCATCTGGTCGTGGGCCGGCGCGGTGCGCGTGCGCCCCGTGGGGCTCACGGCATCACCATGGAGGAAGCGGTAGTGGTACCAGCGTCCGGGCGCCAAACCCCGTAGCTCGACGTGCACGCTGTGCGCGAGTTCGGGCAGCGCCGTGGCCTGGCCGCGCTGCACGATGCGGCGAAAGCCGGCGTCGTCGGCCAGCTCCCAGTGCACGGTGAGCGGGCCGCTGGCCGTGCCAGGGTCGGCGGGCAGCAGGCGCGTCCACAGCACGACGCCGTCGGGCATCGGGTCGCCGCTGGCCACGCCCAGGGCAAACGGGTCGTGGCGCAGCGTCTCGCCGGCCCAGGTCCAGCGCGGCAGCATGCTGGCGACTGCGGCGGCGCCGGCCTGTTGCAGCAACTGGCGGCGAGCAAGTTGGGTGGACATGGTGTGTGAAGGCAAAAGCTGGCAGGGGAGGTGTTGCGCCGCTCAACCTGCCATGACACGGTTCTTGCCCGAGCGCTTGGCCAGGTACATGCCCTGGTCGGCGCGGCGGATGACGTCGGCGCTGGTTTCGGCCTCGCCGATCTGGGCCACGCCCGCGCTGAAGGTGATGAGCAATTTTTCGTTGTTGTGGAGGAAGAAGCGCGTGGTCAGCGCACGCTGCAGGCGCTGCACGGCGTCCACGCCCTGCGCCAGCACGGTGTCCGGCAGCACGAGCACGAATTCTTCGCCGCCGTAGCGCGCCAGCATGTCCTGCGGGCGCATGACGGCCCGCACCACGTCGGCCAGGTGCAACAGCGCTGCGTCGCCGCCGGCGTGGCCGGCCTGGTCGTTGATCTGCTTGAAGTTGTCCACGTCCAGCAGCACCAGGCACAGCGGCGCGCCGGTGCGGCGGGTGCGGGCCATTTCGCGCTCGATCACCTCGTCGAGCCCCTTGCGGTTGAGAGCTCCGGTGAGCGGATCGTGCCGCGCCTGGGCGCTGACCTGGTCGAGCTGGCTTTGCAGGCGCTCGAGTTCGGCGTGCTTTTGCTGGGTGCGTTCGCGCAGATCGATCAGTTCATCGTGGGCCAGGCGGCTGTCGAGCGCCATGGCGCGCGTGGCGACCATGAGGTCCTGGAGCAGCGGGGCGATGTCCTCGAAGCGGCTGGCTTGGGCGATCTGCTCGGCGCAGCGCTCCATGCTGTCGTGGTAGCTACTGCTGGCCTGCACCATGGCCGACAGTCGCGCAATGAAGCCCGACAGCAGCGCCTTCATCTGGTCTTGCGCTTCGATCAGACGGCCCTTGGCCTCTGTCTGCTTGAAGATCACATCTTTGAGGCGCCGCTGCACGTCGTCGAGCCGGCGCAGCGTGAGGGGCTGGCGGGTGGCGTCCATCAGCGCCTGGGCCTGGCCGTGCAGCCAGCACTCGTCCAGGCTGAGCGCGGCGATGTTGCCAAACACCATGTGCAGCAGCTCCAGCAGCATGGCGCGGATGGCAGCCTGGTCTTCGGTGGCAAACGACAGGCGGTAGCTGAAGTTGGCCAGCATCAGCTGCAGCGTGCTCGCTGGCGGCCCGGGCTGGCGCAGGAACTGCACCAGCTGCTCGCCCAGCAGGTGCACGCGTGCGTCGTCGCTGTCGAGCGCGGGCAGCGTGTTTTCCACCACGCGGGCGAACTGCTCGGCCAGGTCCTCGGGCAGGACGTACACGGGGGCGGGTGCATCGGCGGGCTCTGCCGCTGCGACGGCGGGGTTCAGCCCCAGGTTGGCGTACCCGACCAGCACGCTTTGCAGCGCCGGCCAATCGTGCTGGGCCACGGCGGCCTCGAACAGGTCGAGCAGGCGCCTTTGGCCCGGCGTCTGGGCCGGGATGACGCGCAGGATGTGCCGCAGCGCCCCTTCCGGAAAGGGCTGTGCGGTGCGGCTGCCGGCGATTTCCTCGTACAGCGCCTGGTAGTTGAGGGGGGTGGGCGCCAGCCTGCGCGCGGCGAGCTGCTTGAGGGTTTCACGCGCAATGTCCGAGGGAAGTCGTTCCGCCATGGGCAGCTACTGGGAAGTCAGGGAGTGAAAGAGCGCCGAGTCTGACAGAGGCGCGCTGGCTTGAACAGCGGCAGGCCCAAAGAAACGGCCCCATAAAAACGGCCCACCGACGACATGCGCCGGTGGGCCGCTGTGGCCGGGGGCAGGCCTCGGTCAATTCACCATGACGAGCTTGCCTCGGACGGCGCGCGAGCCCATGTGCGCGTAGGCAGCGGGCAGTTCGGCCATCGGCATGGTGCGGTCGATCACGGGCTTGATCTTGCCCTGGGCGTACCACTGGGCGAGGGCGTTCATCATGGCGGCATTGGCCTGGGGCTCGCGCCTGGCGAATTCGCCCCAGAACACGCCCACGACGGAGGCGCCCTTGAGCAGCGGCAGGTTCAGCGGCAGCGCCGGAATCGGGCCCGAGGCAAAGCCCACCACGAGGTAGCGCCCGCGCCAGGCGATCGAGCGGAAGGCCGGCTCGGTGAAGTCGCCGCCCACGGGGTCGTAGACCACGTCCGGGCCCTTGCCGCCGGTCAGGCGCTTGAGCGCTTCGCGCAGGTCTTCGCGGCTGTAGTTGATGGTGGCATCGGCGCCAATGGAGGTGCACAGCGCGCACTTTTCATCGCTGGAGGCCGCCGCGATCACGGTCGCGCCCAGGGCCTTGGCGATCTGGATGGCCGCCGTGCCCACGCCGCCGGCAGCGCCCAGCACCAGGACGGTCTCGCCCGCCCTGAGCTGCGCGCGGTCGACCAGCGCGTGGTGCGAGGTGGCGTAGATCATGATGAAAGCGGCCGCGTCCACATGCGAGAACCCGGGCGGCAGCGGCATGCACAGCGCCGCCGGTGCCAGCGCATGGGTGCCAAAGCCGCCCGTGCCCGACAGGCAGGCCACGCTTTGCCCGACGCGCAGGTGCGTCACGCCTTCGCCCACGGCCTGCACCACGCCCGCGTACTCCGAGCCGGGAACGAAGGGCAGCGGGGGCTTGATCTGGTACTTGTTCTGCACGATCAGCAGGTCGGGAAAATTCAGGCTGGCGGCCTTGATCTCGACGAGCACCTGCCCGGCGCCGGGCGTGGGGGTGGGCAGTTCGGTCCAGGCCAGGGCCTCGACGCCTGTGGGTTGGGTGCAAAGCCATGCGTGCATGAGGGCGGTCTCCGGTCGTTGGGATGGGGCTTCATGATAGGTGGGCGCACCCGCCCGCCGTGTCCCTGCAGCGACGGCGCTGGCGCATGTAGGTGCACGCCTACAATCGCTGGCAACTCGCCCCCGCACCATGAAGATTTTGATTTCGAACGACGACGGTTTCCAGGCGCCCGGCATCGTGGCGCTCCATGCGGCGCTGGCGTCTGTGGCCGATGTGGAAGTGGTCGCGCCCGAGCACAACAACAGCGCCAAGTCCAACGCCCTGACCCTGCATTCGCCGCTGTACGTCCACACGGCGCCGAACGGTTTTCGCTACGTCAATGGCACGCCGGCCGACTGCGTGCACATCGCGTTGACCGGCCTGCTGGGCTACCGGCCCGACCTGGTGATTTCGGGCATCAACAACGGCGCCAACATGGGCGACGACACCATCTACTCCGGCACGGTGGGCGCGGCCATGGAGGGCTATCTGTTCGGCATCCCGGCCATTGCGTTCTCGCAGGTGGACAAGGGCTGGGGCGAAATCGACGCTGCGGCACAGAAGGCGCGCGAAATCGTCGAGCAGATGCAGTCCAGACGCATCGTGGGCGAAGCGCCCTGGCTGCTCAACATCAATATTCCGAACATGCCGCTGGCCGCGCTCAAACCGCTGAAGCTGTGCCGCCTGGGGCGGCGCCATGCGGCCGAGCGCGTGATCGTGCAGGAAAGCCCGCGCGGCGACACCATGTACTGGATCGGCGCGGCCGGCCCCGCCAAGGACGATGCCGAAGGCACGGATTTCCATGCCACAGCGCAGGGCCATGTGGCGGTCACGCCGCTCAAGGTCGACCTGACCGACCACCAGAACCTGGGCTACTGGGCGCAGACGGCCGCACGCATGGTGGCGAGCGAGCCCGCTCCTTCTGTCCAGACCAAGGCGCCATGATGCAGCGCCGCCCTGGTTTTCCAGCACGCATGCCGCTGCCGTCGCAGGGGGCAGGCGCGCCAGCCAAAACCCCTGCCGCTGCCCCGCGTGCGGCACCCGCCGCGGCGCCGCCGATGGCCTTGGGAGTGGGCCTCGATTCGGCCGCAGTGCGCGCGCGCATGGTACGGCGCCTGGCCGCTGCGGGTATCGAGGCCGCCACGGTGCTGCAGGCCATGGCCAGTGTCGAACGGCATCGCTTTGTCGACAGTGCCTTGGCCAACCAGGCCTATGAAGACATGAGCCTGCCCATCGGGCTGGGCCAGACCATCTCCAAGCCGGGCATCGTCGCGCGCATGGCCGAGCTGCTGCAGGACGCCGAAGGCGCGCGCGGCGGGACGCTGGGCCGGGTGCTGGAGATCGGCACGGGGTGTGGCTACCAGGCGGCCGTGCTGAGCCTGCTGGCGCGCGAGGTCTACAGCATCGAGCGCCTGCGCGGCCTGCACGAAAAGGCACGGTCCAATCTGCGGCCTCTGCGGCTGGCCAACGTGCACCTTCTGTTTGGCGACGGGATGCTCGGCTATGCCAAGGGCGCACCGTATGCCGGCATCGTGGCGGCTGCTGGCGGCGCTTCCATCCCGACTCAGTGGTGTGAACAGCTGGCAGTGGGCGGGCGCTTGGTCGCGCCCATTGCGCGGCCAGACGGGCAGCAAATGTTGCTCGTGGTCGACAAAACAGCGCACGGGCTGAAACAAACTGTGTTGGAGCCGGTTCATTTTGTCCCCCTAAAATCGGGGATAGCCTGAAGGGAATTATTTATGAGCGTTTCGCGTGGTGTTGCGGTTTGGGGGTCTGTGGTGCTTGCAGGCCTGGTGCTTGCCGGATGCGGCACCCGGTTGACCGGAGCTCCTGTGGAGGACCGAGGCACATCGGCCGGCCGTGCGGCCGGCACGGGCGTGGTGGTGGCTGCCCCCGAAAAGGTTTTGCCCGGGGCGGAAAACGCCGGAAAGCCCGGTTATTACACCGTCAAGCCTGGGGATACCCTGATTCGCATAGGCCTGGAAACAGGGCAAAGCTGGAAAGACGTCGCCCGCTGGAACAGCCTTGAGAACGCGAACCTGATCGAGGTCGGCCAGGTACTGCGGGTCGTGCCTCCGTCCACGGTGGCAGCGGCCGCTGCTGTGCCGGACGCCAGCGGCGTGGTCACCCGCCCCGTGACGGCTTCTGCCGTGTCGCCGCAGACGCAGACGCAGGCCGGGGCGGCCAAGCCCGCGGCGGTGGCTGCTGCCGCTCCGGCGCCGGCAATCACCCCGGCGCCGCCAGCGGCTGCGGCCGCTGACGACGATCTCGGCTTCATCTGGCCGGCGTCGGGGGTCTTGCTGGCAGGCTTTGACGAGGCGCGCAACAAGGGCTACGACATCGCCGGCAAGGCAGGCGACCCGGTGCTGGCGGCAGCCGATGGGCGCGTGGTGTATGCCGGCGCAGGCCTGCGCGGCTACGGCAACCTGATCATCCTCAAGCACAACAACACCTTCCTGACGGCCTACGCCCACAACCAGACCCTGCTGGTGAAGGAAGACCAATCCGTGCGCCGGGGACAAAAAATTGCCGAAATGGGCAGCACGGATGCCGATCGGGTGAAGCTGCACTTTGAGGTTCGGCGCCAAGGCAAGCCGGTGGATCCGTCGCGCTACCTGCCGTCGCGCTGAGTGAACGCCTCCTCGCATCGTCTGCCAGCTCCTGTGCCGGGCGCGGACACCGATGCCCTGGCGCCCTCCGACGAGTTTGCCGAAGGCGATCTGGGCGAGACGGCCGATCCCGAACTGCGCGCCATTGCGCTGGGGGCGGACCAGCACGGGCAGCGCCTGGACCGCGCCCTGGCCGATACCGTCCCCGAGTTCTCGCGCAGCTACTTGCAGCAATTGCTCGCTTTGGGCGCGGTGCACCTCAATGGCATGCCGGTGTCCAAGCCGGCGCAGCGCGTCAAGGCAGGCGATGCCGTGTGCGTGGAAATGCGCCCCACGGTACAGAGCCAGGCCTTTCGGCCCGAGCCCATGGACATCGAGGTGGTCTACGAAGACGCGCATCTGTGGGTGATCCACAAGCCGGCGGGGCTGGTGGTGCACCCGGCCCCGGGCCATTGGAGCGGAACGCTGCTCAATGGCCTGCTGGCGCGCGATGCCAGGGCGCTGCAGGTCCCGCGCGCGGGCATCGTCCACCGCCTCGACAAGGACACCAGCGGCCTCATGGTGGTCGCACGCAACCGCTCGACCATGGATGCGCTGGTGCGCATGATTGCCGCACGCGAGGTCAGCCGCCAATACCTGGCGTTGGCGCACCGCCCGTGGCGGGGTGTGGCGCGCGTCTCGGTCAACGCGCCCATAGGGCGTGACCCCCGCAACCGTTTGCGCATGGCGGTGGTGGACCTGGCGTTGCATGCCGGCAAGGTGGCGAGGACCGATGTCGAGCTGCTCGTGGGCGGCGATTCAGGGTGCCTGGTGCACTGCACGCTGCACACGGGACGTACGCACCAGATCCGCGTGCACATGGCATCGATAGGGCATCCGCTGGTGGCCGACGCACTGTATGGGGGCTCGCCCGCCGCAGGCATGCAGCGCCAGGCCTTGCACGCATTTCGCCTGGCGTTTGCGCACCCTGTATCGGGGATGGAAATGGAGTTCAAGGTGCCTTTGCCGGAAGACATGCAAGGCGCGCTCGCACAGTGGGGTCTAAGCTACAATGAAATCTGACGGCCAGCTGTGCCCGTCCGCCGGCGGATTCTCGCTAGGCCGCTGTGCTCCATGTTTGCACAGCCATCCCATTGATTGATCCTTTCTGTTGGGGCAACGCTCTGTGCTGCGACAGCGGGACTCTTTCCGGAAACGCTGAACCATGAATACGGTGGATGCCAAACGGGTCCTTGAAGCGGCCTTGATCTGTACCCCACAGCCCGTGGCGGTGCGCGATCTGCGCCTGTTGTTCGACGATGCGCTGGGCTCCGATACGCTCAAGGGCTTGCTGATGGAGTTGCAGCAGGATTGGGCGCAGCGCGGTGTGGAGCTGGTTCAGGTGGCCACGGGGTGGCGCTTCCAGAGCCGGCCCGAGATGCGGCTGTACCTGGATCGTCTGCATCCGGAAAAGCCGCCGCGCTATTCCCGCGCGACGCTGGAGACACTGGCCATCATTGCCTACCGGCAGCCTGTGACACGCGGCGACATCGAAGACATCCGGGGCGTGGCGGTCAACAGCCTGATCGTCAAGCAGCTCGAAGAGCGGGGTTGGGTGGAAGTGATCGGGCACCGCGAGACGGTGGGACGGCCAGCATTGCTGGCGACCACGCGGCAGTTTTTGGACGACCTGGGGTTGCAGTCGCTGGACCAGTTGCCCGTCCTGGAAGAGCACGGAGTGCAGGCCAGCTTGCTGCAGGGGCTGGAGCTGCCGGAACACGAAGAGGCAGGCCAGCCCGCGAAAAAGTCAGACTGCACCGATGCGCCGCCCGATGTGGTCGCGGAGCATGCAGATAAGGCGGCCGCCGAAAGGTCCGCGGAATTATGTGACTTCGCCCCGAGCGACGAGGGGCAGGGGTTCTCTATAGACAATGTGGATGCTCTGGGCAGCATCCGAGAAAGTGATTCATGACCAACGCCATTTCATCCGAAGAGGCTGCCGTGCCGGCAGAGGGTGGTAGCGACCCCGTTTCTGCGCCAGAGCCAAAGTCCAAGCCCGGACACCACCCTACCAAGCCCCAGGCAGACACATCTGTGCACAGCGACGGGCCAATGCAGTCTGCTGCTGGCGAGCGCCACGGCAAGCCGTCTGATGCACGCATTCCCCAGGGCCAGCGTCGTCAGACTGTCGCGACAGCAGACCGTGGTGTCAAGGCGGGGTACCAGTTCGCCGATGTCGTATCGGGTCAGTTCGATGCAGATGAAGAGTCCCAGGAGATCGTTCCCGCCAAGCGGGTGTTGCTGCCCCAGGTAGAAACGCCCAAGCTGCACAAGGTTCTCGCACAGGCGGGCCTTGGCTCACGCCTGGAGATGGAGCAGCTCATCCTGGAGGGGCGCATCTCTGTGAACAGCGAACCGGCCCACATTGGACAGCGGGTGCAGTACGGCGACCAAGTCAAAGTCAATGGCAAGCCCATTCGCTACCGCATCGATCCGCCGCCGCCCCGGGTGATCGCCTACCACAAGCCCGTGGGCGAGGTGGTCACGCACGACGATCCGCAGAACCGCCCCACGGTGTTTCGCAAGCTGCCGCGTCTGGTCCAGGGCAAGTGGCAGTCTGTGGGGCGACTGGACCTCAATACGGAAGGGTTGTTGCTGTTCACGAGTTCTGGAGAGTTGGCCAACAAGCTCATGCATCCCCGCTTCGGCTTGGAGCGGGAATATGCCGTGCGGGTATTGGGCGCCTTGAGCAACGAAGAAAAAACGCGCCTGCTCGATGGCGTGCAGCTCGATGATGGCGTGGCGTCTTTTGGCTCTATCGAAGATGGGGGAGGAGAAGGATCCAACTGCTGGTATCGCGTAACGATCTCCGAGGGGCGCAACCGAGAGGTGCGGCGCATGATGGAGGCGGTGGGCCATGCCGTCAGCCGGCTGATCCGCATCCGCTACGGTGCCATGATGCTTCCCCGCGGGCTCAAGCGCGGGGCGTGGATGGAGCTCGATGAGCGTGACATCCAGGCGCTGCAGAAGGCCGCCGGTGCCGAGCGCCCTGCTAAATCGGCACCCGGTGATGGAGCGGCAGAGCGGGGCGATGCGCGCGCAGTGCGCAACGGTCGACCCGGCAGGCCTGCACAAAACAACCGCCCTGGCGGCGCTCCGCGCATCTTTGGCAAAGGCGCGGGGGCGCGCACAGACAAGTCAGGGACCGGCTCTGCGCGCCAGCCCATGGGGGCGCAGCCCGATCCGATGAAGACCTCGGTGGGGTATATCGGCGTGGACAGCCTTTCGCGGCAACGCCAGGAGCAGCGTCGCGACGGTAAGGGTGGGCCCGGTGGACGTGGCGGGTCCGGTGGCCGGCGCAGCGGTCGTTGACCTGTGACTAGGGTGAAATGTGCGGGTTAGAATTAAAAGCTTTGTCCTTGCGACAGAACGACCCCATAAATTTATTTTCCAGGAATTCAAATGGCTATCGAACGCACTCTCTCCATCATCAAGCCCGACGCTGTCGCGAAGAACGTCATCGGTCAGATCTACGCTCGCTTTGAGGCGGCTGGCCTGAAGGTGGTGGCTGCCCGCATGGCCCATCTGTCGCGCCTTGAAGCTGAGCAGTTCTACGCTGTGCACAAAGAGCGTCCTTTCTTCAAGGATCTGGTGGAATTCATGATCTCGGGTCCCGTCATGATCCAGGCACTGGAAGGCGAAAATGCCATTCTGAAGAACCGCGAGCTGATGGGTGCGACCGATCCCAAGAAGGCCGAAGCTGGCACCATCCGTGCAGACTTCGCTGACAGCATTGATGCCAATGCCGTGCACGGTTCTGACGCTCCCGAAACCGCCCAGGTGGAAATCTCGTTCTTTTTCCCGGGCATGAACATTTACGCACGCTGATATGGAGCTCCCCATGCCCGGCTTCCGCGCAGCAGCGGACTTGCCGTGTGCCGGGGGGCACCACCGGTGGAGCGGACTCATCCGTAGGACGCCATGACCACCAATCTTTTAGAATTTGACCTCGATGGCCTGGCTGCCTTTTGTGAGCAGCTGGGTGAAAAGCGTTTTCGCGCAACCCAGCTGTTTCGCTGGATCCATCAGCGCGGCGCGCATGATTTCACGCAGATGAGCGATTTGGCCAAATCGTTGCGTGAAAAACTCGTGGGTTGCGCCCAGGTGCAGGCCCTTCCTGTTCTCAGCGAACACCGCTCTGCCGACGGCACGATCAAGTGGCTGTTTGACGTGGGAGCGGGCAATGCGGTGGAAGCCGTGTTTATCCCCGAGGATGACCGCGGTACGCTGTGTGTGTCCTCCCAAGCTGGGTGTGCGGTAGGGTGCAGGTTTTGCTCCACCGGCCACCAGGGCTTCAGCCGCAACTTGACCACGGGCGAGATTTTGGCGCAGCTGTGGTTTGCGGAGCACTCGATGCGCGCCCGTTTGGGAGCGACCGACCGAGTGATCTCCAATGTGGTCATGATGGGCATGGGTGAGCCGCTGCAGAACTATGGCGCTCTGGTGCCTGCGCTGCGCGTGATGCTCGACGACCATGGCTATGGCCTCTCGCGCAGGCGGGTGACAGTGTCCACTTCCGGCGTCGTCCCCTTCATGGACCGCCTTGCACTTGATTGCCCGGTGGCATTGGCTGTGTCCTTGCATGCGCCCAACGATGCCTTGCGCGACAACCTGGTGCCTTTGAATCGCAAGTATCCGCTGCACGAACTGCTCGATGCCTGCAATCGCTACCTGGAGCATGCGCCGCGCGATTTCATTACCTTTGAGTACTGCATGCTAGATGGTGTCAACGACCAGCCAGAACATGCGGTGCAGTTGATTGAACTGGTACGCAAGCACGCGCGCACAGGAGTGTGGTGCAAGTTCAACCTGATCCCCTTCAATCCTTTTCCGGCGTCAGGCTTGCATCGCTCGCCGCCGCAGCACGTAACGGCATTCGCAAAGATGCTGAGCGATGCGGGGATCGTGACGACAGTACGCAAAACGCGGGGTGACGACATCGATGCTGCCTGCGGACAGTTAGCAGGCGAGGTACAGGACCGCACTCGCGCGACTGAGCGCATGGCCAAGCGCCGCACCATCATGTTGGCACCGGCCAATAAAACGGTGGATTCACACAGGGAGGTCTGAGATGGCGGCAAGCATGGCGCGGTGGCGGCCTTGGGTAGCGGGACTTTGTATGGGTGGCGCACTGATCGTGGGCGTCGCAGGCGTTTCCGGATGTTCAGCGCAGCCCGGCGCTTCCGCCTCAGGGCAGGAATTCTTGACGCCTTCGGATGAGCCAGAAGCGCGCCGTCGCGCGCGCATTCGGTTGGAGCTGGCTGCCAATTATTTCGAATCCGGCCAGACCACGGTCGCTCTGGATGAGATAAAGCAGGCAATTGCGACCGATCCGGGCTATGCAGATGCATACAACCTGCGCGGCCTGATTTACATGCGCCTGAACGAGTATGCACAGGCTGAAGGCAGTTTTCGGCGTGCGTTGGGCGTGCGGTCCAACGATCCCTCCGTTCTGCACAACTATGCATGGCTTCTGTGCCTACAGCAAAAATATGCCGAAGCGGACCAGCAGTTTGCGCGCGTGCTGTCCCAACCTGCCTACCCTGCCAAAGGCAAGACCTTGATGGCACAAGGCCTGTGCCAAGCCAGGGCTGGGCAGGCCGCGCAGGCTGAACAGACCCTGGTCCGCGCCTATGAGCTCGATGCCGGCAACCCCATCGTTGGCTACAACCTTGCCCATATGTTGTTGCAGCGCGGCGAGGCCGCCAAGGCGCAGTTCTATATTCGGCGCTTGAACAATAGCGAGATGGCCAATTCAGAGTCCCTGTGGCTGGGCATCAAGGTGGAGCGCGCATTGGGCGACAGGGTCGCCTCCGAGCAGCTTGCCAGCCAATTGCACAAGCGTTTCCCCGACTCTCGTGAACAGTCACTGCATGAGCGAGGCATCTTCAATGAGTGAGACACAGGAGTGTTCTGTGGTGCAAGGCTTGGAGCAGGAGTCCGGTGATCCGGGTTTGATATCACCGTCTCCTGGCGCATTGCTGCGGCAAGCCCGCGAGGCCGCTGGCGTCCACATTGCGGTGCTGGCAGGCGCCTTGAAGGTTCCGGTCGGCAAATTGGAGGCGCTGGAGGCCGATGACTGCACTGTTTTGCCCGATACCGTGTTCAGGCGTGCGCTGGCGTCGACTGTGTGCCGCGCGCTGAAGCTAGATCCTGCTGAGGTTCTTGCGCTGATGCCCAAGGGTGATGCTTCCCGACTGGCTGTCGGTGCTGTCGGGCTCAACGCATCTTTCAAGGATGGTTCGGAAAAATCAGGGCGCAGCTTTGTGACTGCCCAAGCTACCCGCCCGCTGGGCTGGGCGGTTGCGATGCTTTTGCTTGGAGCCATAGCGCTGGTGTTTTTCCCGCGGGGGGTCGAAATGTCCGGCAGCGAGGTGATCAGTCCATTGCCTGCTCCGCAGGTCGCCGAAACCGGTGCATCGCCGTCTTTGACGCCAGCGCCCCTCTCTGCAGTGGACGTTACGCCGCCCGCTGCGATGGTTCCGGAAGCAGGTAGGGCGTCGGAGTTGTCCGCTGGTGTGGACGCAACTGTACCGAAGCCTGCGCCTGCCCCAGCCGTGACCGGTCTTGCTGCAAGTTCTGCGCCTGGAGACGTGGGCCAGACAGTCCCTGTTGACACGCTCGCATTTCGGGCACGCGGCCAATCGTGGGTGCAGGTGCGCGACGCAAAAGGGGCGGTCATTTTTCAGCGCACACTTGCGTCGGGGGAAAGCGCCTCCGCGTCGTCGTCTGTGCTGCCTTTGTCTGTCGTGGTGGGCAGGGCAGACGCGACAGAGGTCTTTGTGCGGGGCGCTCCACTGGACGTCGCTGCATTGGCCAGAGAAAACGTGGCCCGATTTGAGGTGACAGAGTGAACAACATGAATGGCGCTGCAAGCGCTCCCATTCAGATGGCATCTCCCTTGCCTCGGCGCACGCGCCAGGCGCGGGTTGTATGGGGCGCACGCACGGTGACGGTGGGCGGAGACGCTCCGGTGCGCGTGCAGTCCATGACCAATACCGACACGGTCGATGCCGTTGGTACGGCGATCCAGGTCAAGGAATTGGCGCTGGCGGGCTCCGAAATGGTGCGGATCACGGTCAACACCCCGGAGGCCGCTGCAGCTGTGCCCTATGTGCGCGAGCAGCTGGACCGCATGGGTGTGGACGTGCCTCTTGTGGGAGACTTTCATTACAACGGCCATCGGCTGCTCACCGACTATCCCGCTTGTGCAGAGGCTTTGTCCAAATACCGCATCAATCCCGGCAATGTGGGAAAGGGTGATAAGCGCGACAAGCAGTTCGGGCAAATGATCGATGCCGCCATGCGCTGGGAAAAGCCGGTGCGCATTGGCGTGAACTGGGGCAGCCTCGACCAGGAGTTGTTGGCGCAGCTCATGGATATCAACAGCCGGCGCGCGCAGCCCTGGGATGCCCGACAGGTCATGTACGAAGCCTTGATTACCTCCGCGGTGGAGTCAGCCCGGCGCGCAGAAAGCATGGGACTGGATGGTGGTCAGATCATTTTGTCATGCAAGGTCAGCGGCGTGCAGGACCTCATCTCGGTTTACCGGGAGCTGGCACGTCGCTGTGATTACGCTTTGCATTTGGGTTTGACCGAGGCAGGCATGGGCACCAAAGGAACGGTGGCTTCGGCCGCTGCAATGTCTGTGTTGCTGCAAGAAGGCATCGGCGACACGATCCGTGTGTCGCTCACGCCCCAGCCCGGCGAGTCCCGAACCCAAGAGGTCGTGATCGCCTCCGAAATATTGCAGGCGCTTGGCTTGCGCGTGTTCGTGCCCAGCGTGACCGCCTGTCCTGGCTGCGGTCGTACATCCAGCACAACGTTCCAGGAACTGGCCAAGCAAATTGATGACTTCTTGCGTGCCCAGATGCCCGTTTGGAAACTTCGCTATCCTGGCGTGGAGAACCTCAAAGTGGCCGTGATGGGTTGCATTGTCAATGGCCCTGGCGAAAGCAAACATGCGGACATCGGTATCAGTCTTCCTGGAACGGGAGAGGCGCCGGCGGCCCCGGTGTTCATTGATGGTGAAAAGGCCGTGACGCTGCGCGGCGACAATATCGCCAGTGAGTTCCACGAACTCGTCGAACGGTATATTGAAAATCGTTTTGGGTCCGCAGGGGCAGCGTATTTGCGCTGATCCCGGGTCTTGTATGACAGAGGCGTTGCAGATGCGCAGTGCCTGATCCACCAACAAAAGAAGAAGCCAACACTGTGAGCACTGCAACTGCAAATTTTGCGCTGAAAGCCGAAAAGCTGGTCGCCGTTAAAGGAATGAACGACATCCTGCCGCCCGAGTCGGCACGCTGGGAGTGGCTGGAGGGTAAGGTGCGCGATTTGATGGAGCGCTACGCATACCGCAACCTTCGTACGCCCATTGTGGAACCCACCGCTTTGTTTGTCCGGGGCTTGGGAGAGGTGACGGACATTGTCGAGAAAGAAATGTATTCCTTCGAAGATCGCCTCAACGGTGAGCAGCTCACGCTGAGGCCCGAGTCGACGGCTGGAGTGGTGCGCGCCGTGATCGAGCATTCGATGCTTTATGAAGGGGGCAAGCGGCTTTATTACATGGGGCCTATGTTTCGGCATGAGCGGCCACAGCGTGGCCGTTACCGGCAATTCCACCAGATTGGTGCAGAAGCCTTGGGGTTTTCCGGGGCCGAGGTCGATGCAGAGCTGATTCTTCTGGCCGCGGCCTTGTGGCGCGAGTTGGGTCTTAAAAATGTGCGCTTGGAGCTCAACAGCCTGGGGCAGCCCGACGAACGCAGAGCCCACAGGACTGCGTTGATCGTCTACCTTGAGTCCCACATTGACATCCTGGATGAAGAAGCGCGCAGGCGCCTGCACAGCAACCCGTTGCGCATTCTTGATACCAAGAATCCCGCCATGCAGGCGGTGGTGGAGTCAGCACCGCGCCTGATTGATTTCTTGGGCCAGGAGTCGCTTGAGCACTTCGGTCGGGTCAAGGCCATATTGGACGCCAATGGTGTCGCCTGGAGTTTCAATCCGCGCCTGGTGCGGGGCATGGATTATTACAACCTCACGGTATTCGAATTTGTCACCGACCAGTTGGGCTCCCAGGGCACCATTTGTGGCGGTGGGCGCTATGACTACCTGATTGAACAAATCGGTGGCAAGCCGGCGCCAGCCGTGGGCTGGGCGTTGGGCGTGGAGCGGGTTTTGGAGTTGCTTAAAGAGCAAGGGGCAGCGCTACCGCCGCTTGCTCCAGATGCCTATGCCGTTTTGCCGGACGCGGCGGGCTTGCCGTTCGCCATGCATGTGTTGCAGCAACTTCGGGCCAGTGGAGTGCGCGTGCAGATGCACAGCCCGGCCAACTCGGCCGATGGCATGGGGAGCATGAAGTCACAGTTCAAGAAGGCCGATGCGAGCGGTGCGCATTTCGCATTGATCTTTGGCCCTGATGAGCTGGCTCGCGGTTGTGTGACGGTAAAGGCGTTGCGCGATGGCAGTGGCAGCCAGACAGAGTGCCCGCTCGACGCAGTGCCGTCCTGGGCCGGCACCCTACAATCCAGCCGTTAACCCGAACAGAAACCATGGCAAATCATCTCGATCTTGAAGAGCAGGAACAGCTTGATCAACTCAAGCATTTTTGGAGCACCTGGGGAACTCTCATCAGTTCCGTGTTGGTGGTTGTCTTTGGTGCGGTCGCAGCTTGGAACGGGTACCAGTTCTGGCAGAACCGCCAAGCCTCACAGGCCGCAGCCCTGTTCGACGCGGTAGAGGTTGCTGTGCGGGCCGGCGACCAGCCGCGGTTGGAGCAGGCTTTTGGCGATATCAGAGAGAAATATCCACGCACCATGCAAGCGGCCCAGGCTGGACTATTGGTTGCCAAGGTGGAAGCCGAGAAGGGGCAGCGCGATGCCGCAAAGGCAGCGCTGGAGTGGGTCGCAGCCAGTGCCTCCGACGATGGATACAAGGCTCTGGCTCGCTTGCGCATGGCAAGCCTGCTGGTGGAGCAAAAGGCTTACGACGAGGCGCTCCAGCAGTTGACCAATTCTTTTCCTGCTGAATTTGACGCTGTGAAGGCAGACCGAAAGGCAGATATTCTTGTCTTGCAGGGCAAGAAGCAAGAGGCTATTGCCGAATACAGTCGTGCCTACAAATCGTTTGGTGAAGCGTCCGAGTATCGCCGCCTGGTTGAGGTGAAACTCAATGCCTTGGGCATTCAGCCTCAGGCCGTGGCGTCGGTGGCTAAAGCGGAGACGGCCAAATGAGCGGTGAGGGCATGATGGCGCGACACCACCGTGGCTGGCATGCATGGCGCCGGAGTTTGCTGCTCACGATGCTGCTCACCGGTTTGACCGGATGCTCCTTGTGGGGCGGAGGCGCTTCAAGGCCTCAACCCGCAGAGCTGGGACCCAACGTGCCTGTGCTGGGTGTGCGCCAGGCATGGAGCGCGCATTTGGGCTCAGCCACCGGAGCGCCATTAGTGCCGCACGTGCAAGAGACTACAGTCACGCTGGCCGGCGCAGATGGGACGTTGGTAGCGATCGACGCGCGCACGGGGGCAGAGGTTTGGCGCACCCACATAGATGGAGCATTGGCTGCGGGTATTGGCAGCGATGGTCGGTGGACCGCTGTGGTGTCCCGGAACAACGACGTTGTGGTGCTGGACGAGGGTCGTGAGCAGTGGCGCCAGCGCGTGGCGGCGCAGACTTACACGCCGCCCCTGGTGGCCGGCGGAAGAGTTTTTGTGTTGGCTGCCGACCGCACCGTCATGGCGTTTGATGCGCAGACGGGTCAGCGTTTGTGGAGCCAAGCGCGGCCCGGTGAGCCACTGGTGTTGCGCCAGCCAGGTGTCCTGATTGCGGTCAAGGACACCTTGGTGGCGGGCTTGTCTGGTCGATTGGTCGGACTCAGCCCGGATACAGGCGCAGTGCGCTGGGAAGCGCCGTTGGCGAGTCCGCGTGGTACCAACGATGTTGAGCGTCTGGTAGAACTCGTTGCCCCAATCAGCCGCGTCGGTGAAAGTGTTTGCGCCCGGGCTTTCCAAGCCGCCGTGGGCTGTGTGGACACGGACCGTGCTGCGGTGCTCTGGACGCAAAAGTCCAATGGCTCAGAGGGCCTCGATGGGGATTCTGCTGCGTTGTACGGTGTTGAAAGCGACGGCACGGTGACTTCATGGCGCCGTGCGGATGGTCGCCGTGCATGGTCCTCGCTGCGGCTGCAGTACCGCAAGCTCACCGCGCCGCTGTTGTTGGGACGTTCTGTGGTAATCGGTGACGATACGGGGCTGGTGCATCTTCTTTCGCGGGAAGATGGTACGCCCCTGAATCGGCTGTCGACCGATGGGTCCGGCATTGCTGCAACGCCTGTCGCAGTGGCTGACACCCTGATAGTAGTGACCCGCAAGGGAAGTGTTTACGGTTTTCGCCCGGATTGATGAAAAGTAGTTTGCAATGAAGCCAGTTATCGCCTTGGTGGGGCGCCCAAACGTCGGTAAGTCGACGCTTTTTAACCGCCTGACCAAATCGAGGGATGCCATCGTGGCAGACTTCGCTGGCTTGACCCGGGATCGGCACTACGGCAATGGAAAGCAGGGGAAGCTCGAGTACATCGTTATCGATACCGGTGGATTCGAACCGGATGCCTCCAGCGGTATCTACCGCGAGATGGCCCGCCAAACGCAGCAGGCCGTTGCGGAAGCGGATGTGGTCATTTTTGTGTTGGATGCTCGCGCAGGTCTGTCGGCGCAAGACCACGACATTGCGAAGTACCTTCGGCGTCTGGGAAAGCCATGCGTTCTTGCCGCCAACAAGGCAGAGGGCATGCTCGCGGGGGCGCAGTTGTCCGAGTTTTACGAGCTTGGATTGGGCGAGGTCCATGCGGTATCGGCAGCCCATGGCCAAGGTATTCGAGATTTGGTGGAGTTGGCGCTCGAGCCGTTGCACTTGTCCGATCTGGAAGAGGCGTCCGATAGCAGCGATAAAAGTGTCATCAAGCTTGCGGTCGCTGGGCGTCCCAATGTCGGCAAGTCCACGCTCATCAATACCTGGTTAGGCGAAGAACGCCTAGTGGCGTTTGACTTGCCTGGCACGACACGAGACGCTATTTCGGTTCCTTTTGAGCGCAATGGTCAACGTTTCGAATTGATTGACACCGCAGGTTTGCGTCGCAAAGGCAAGGTTTTTGAGGCTATTGAGAAGTTTTCCGTGGTGAAAAC
This sequence comes from Acidovorax sp. SRB_24, assembly GCF_012931925.1. Lineage (NCBI taxonomy): Bacteria > Pseudomonadati > Pseudomonadota > Betaproteobacteria > Burkholderiales > Comamonadaceae > Acidovorax > Acidovorax sp. SRB_24. The sequence continues at coordinate 8,084 of NZ_MWOM01000043.1, read as the reverse complement.
ACTGCAGGCCATTGAATCTGCCAACGTGGTTTTGCTGCTTTTAGACGCGACGCAAGGTGTTACGGACCAGGATGCGCACATCGCCGGCTATATTTTGGAGAGTGGGCGCGCCGTGGTGGTGGCCGTCAACAAATGGGACGCGGTGGACGACTACGAACGGCAAATGCTGGAGCGCTCTATCGAGACCCGTCTGCCTTTTCTGAAATTTGCCGCGCTGCATTTCATCTCTGCTCAGAAGCGCCAAGGCCTTGGGCCGCTGTGGACGGCAATTGCACAAGCGCACAAGGCGGCCATGTGCAAGATGTCCACGCCTGTGTTGACGCGTTTGCTTCTGGAGGCTGTTCAGTTCCAAAGCCCCAAACGCGCGGGCATGTTCCGGCCCAAGCTGCGCTATGCACACCAGGGTGGAATGAATCCGCCTGTGATTGTGATCCATGGGAATTCGCTTGAACATGTGACCGATGCGTACAAGCGTTTTCTTGAGGGGCGTTTTCGCAAGGAGTTCGGGCTGGTTGGCACGCCTCTGCGCATCGAAATGAAAACCTCGCACAACCCGTTTGCGGACAAGAGCGACAGTTGAACTACGCCGTCCTCGCCGACAGAGGCCGGAGAAATCTGGCACCGCTCTGTGGGGAGACTGTCACTGTGGTAAGGTGCCGTTTTACAACAATATTTTGAACACGGAGAATATCGTGAGCAACAAAGGCCAGCTTTTGCAAGATCCATTTCTCAACGCTTTGCGCCGCGAGCATGTGCCGGTCTCGATTTATCTTGTCAATGGCATCAAGCTGCAGGGGCAGATCGAGTCATTTGACCAGTATGTGGTGTTGCTGCGCAATACCGTGACCCAGATGGTGTACAAGCATGCCATTTCCACCATTGTTCCGGGTCGCGCTGTGAGTTTTTCCACAGCGGAAACTCCAGAAGTCGAAGGCGGTGGGGCCTGAACGCGTATTTGGTGATGCCCGTCGGGGCAGCAGACCTTGCGGATATGCGCCGAATTCGGCCAGGCGGGTGTGCTTTCTATGCATGATCGCTCTTTGACGCCGGTGTTGCTCGTCGGGGTGGACTTTGGCTTTCCGCATTTCGATGCGGAGTTGGAAGAGTTGGGCCTGCTCGCCGAAACTGCAGGTATGAAGCCTGTGGCGCGGTTAACCTGCAAGCGCAAGACGCCTGATGCGGCCTTGTTCGTGGGCAGTGGCAAGGCCGATGAATTGCGTACCCTGGCGCAAATGCATGGCGCTTTAGAGGTGTTGTTCGATCAGTCCTTGAGCCCTGCACAGCAACGAAACCTCGAGCGCCATTTGGAGTTGCCCGTCAATGACAGGACGCTCTTAATTCTGGAAATTTTCGCCCAACGTGCCCGCAGCCACGAGGGAAAGCTGCAGGTGGAGTTGGCGCGCCTGCAGTACCTCAGCACCCGGTTGGTGCGGCGCTGGTCGCATTTGGAGCGCCAGCGTGGCGGCATCGGTGCGCGGGGAGGTCCGGGAGAAACGCAGATCGAGCTCGACCGCCGCATGATTGGCGAAGCGATCAAGCGTACACGCGAGCGCTTGGAGAAAGTCAAGCGCCAGCGTTCCACGCAACGCCGCCAGCGAGAGCGCCAAGACACGTTCAACATTTCGTTGGTGGGTTACACCAACGCCGGCAAGTCCACGTTGTTCAATGCGCTGGTCAAGGCGCGAGCCTACGCGGCCGACCAGCTTTTTGCTACGCTCGATACGACGACGCGGCAGCTGTATCTTGGGGAGGCGGGGCGCTCGGTGTCTTTGTCGGATACCGTCGGCTTTATCCGAGACCTGCCGCACGGTCTTGTGGATGCATTCCAGGCGACGTTGCAAGAGGCCGTGGATGCAGACCTGCTGTTGCATGTGGTGGATGCCTCCAATCCCCATTTTCCAGAGCAGATGGCCCAGGTCCAGCGCGTATTGTCCGATATTGGTGCAGCCAATATTCCCCAGATTTTGGTGTTCAATAAACTGGACATGGTGGAGGCTTCCCAGCATCCAGAGGCATTGCAGGACAGCTACGACGTGGACGGGCGCCAGGTGCCACGCCTGTTTGTCAGCGCCAGCAGTGGCAGTGGATTGCCACAGTTGCGCCAGCAGCTGGCTGCGACCGTGCTGGCGGCCAAGTCGTCGGACATGGCCTTGGGTGCTGCTGCTGAATTGCCTCCGGGCAGAGTGTGATTGGGCACAATGCCGCGTCGTTTGATGTCTTCAGAGAATCCGAGATTTTGCGCATGAATCAACCATTTAGCGTTCGCCGTTGGGCCCTGCTGCCAGCCCGAATTCGAGGGGCGTTTAACCTGAACGATCCACGGTGGGGGCGGGGCAGCGATGACCGTGCAGGCGAAGACGGCCGCCCTGAACAGGAGCGGCCGGCGCAACCGCCACAGGCGGATCGTCCGCGCGACTCCAGGCCTTCTGGTAACCAGCCGCCGGATTTGGACGAGCTTTGGCGCGACCTCAACCGCAAGCTTTCGGGCCTGTTCGGAGGCGGTAACGGTGGCGGTCGAGGTCCTTCCAGTGGCGGTGGCTTTCAGCCGGACATGAAAAATGCAGGCATGGGTGTTGGCGTGATTGCGGGCATTGCCGTCCTCATTTGGCTTGGCACCGGTTTTTTCATCGTCCAGGAAGGACAGCAGGCCGTCATCACCCAGTTTGGCAAATACAAATCCACGGTAGGTGCCGGTTTTAACTGGCGTCTTCCTTATCCCATACAGCGCCATGAATTGGTATTTGTGACGCAGATCCGCTCTGCGGATGTAGGGCGTGACTCTGTGATCAAGTCCACGGGACTGCGCGAGTCCGCGATGTTGACGGAAGACGAAAATATCGTTGAGATCAAATTCGCGGTCCAGTACCGGCTCAACGATGCCCGTGCATGGTTGTTCGAGAGCAAAAACCCCGCGGATGCCGTGGTCCAGGCAGCCGAAACGGCGGTGCGCGAAGTGGTGGGAAAGATGCGCATGGACACCGCCCTTGCGGAGGAGCGCGACCAGATCGCGCCGCGTGTGCGCACGCTGATGCAGACGATTCTGGACCGCTACAAGGTCGGCGTCGAAGTGGTGGGCATCAATTTGCAGCAGGGCGGTGTGCGCCCCCCTGAGCAGGTGCAAGCAGCTTTTGACGACGTGCTCAAGGCCGGTCAGGAGCGCGAGCGCGCCAAGAACGAGGCCCAGGCCTATGCCAATGATGTCGTGCCACGTGCTGTGGGCTCTGCATCGCGCATCAAGGAAGAGGCGGAGGCGTACAAAGCCCGTATCGTGGCACAGGCGCAAGGTGATGCTCAGCGTTTCAGCTCAGTGTTGACAGAGTACCAAAAGGCCCCTCAGGTGACCCGCGACCGCATGTACTTGGAGTCCATGCAGCAGATCTACAGCAACGTGACCAAGGTCTTGGTGGACTCTCGCCAGGGCTCCAACCTTTTGTATCTGCCGCTCGACAAAATCATGCAGACCGTTGCGCAGCAGCCCGCTGCGGGCGCGGGCGACGGGGCAAGTACAGGCGCTGGGTCTGCCGGCGCTCCCGCAGCACCGCCATCCACATTTTCGAACGACGCCCGGGCGCGCGACACCAGTCGTTCCCGTGAGCGCGAGAGCCGCTAGGAGAAGCACGTGAACAGGGTTGGATTTATTGCATCTTCTATTCTCGTCGTGCTGGCACTGATGAGTTCCATGCTCTTTGTAGTGGACCAGCGCCAGTTCGGTGTTCTCTATGCGCTGGGTCAGATCAAAGAGGTGATTACGGAGCCTGGTTTGAACTTCAAGCTGCCACCACCGTTCCAGAACGTCTCGTACATTGACAAGCGTCTGCTCACACTCGACAGCACGGACACGGAGCCCATGCTCACGGCCGAAAAGCAGCGGGTGGTGATCGACTGGTATGTGCGCTGGCGCATCAGTGAGCCTTCGGAGTACATCCGAAATGTGGGCTTGGATGAGAACGCTGGCGCATTGCAGCTCAATCGCGTGGTGCGCAATGCATTTCAGGAGGAAATCAACAAGCGCACGGTCAAGGAGCTGCTGTCGGTCAAGCGCGAGGCCCTGATGGCCGACGTGAAGCGCGAGGTGCTGGAGTCGGTGCGCGGCGCCAAACCCTGGGGGGTGGATGTGGTCGACGTGCGCATCACGCGTGTCGACTATGTGGAAGCCATCACGGAGTCGGTGTACCGGCGCATGGAAGCTGAGCGCAAACGTGTGGCCAATGAGTTGCGTTCAACGGGTGCGGCAGAAGGGGAGAAAATCCGCGCTGATGCCGATCGCCAGCGCGAGATCACCATTGCCAATGCCTACCGCGACGCGCAGAAGGTCAAGGGTGAGGGCGATGCCGAAGCAGCGCGCGTGTATGCCGAGGCTTTCGGCCGGGACCCGCAGTTTGCGCAGTTCTACCGCAGCCTGGATGCCTATAAGGCCAGTTTCAACAAGAAGGCCGATGTCATGGTGCTGGATCCTGCATCGTCCGAGTTCTTCAAGGCATTCCGAGGCGCTGCGCCCCCCGCACCTGCGGCTGCGCGCAAATAAGTCTGCGTCTGTACGCTCCACTCTGTCCACGCCATGGAGTGGAGCGATTGCGTCTGGACCGCCGTGGCGCTGATCCTGGTGATGGAAGGGCTTTTGCCTTTCCTCTTTCCTGCGGGGTGGCGCCGGTTGCTCACACAACTCATGCAGTTGCGTGACGGCCAGATCCGCTTTTTTGCCCTTCTTTGCATCGTGTCTGGCGCGGCTGTCTTCATGCTGCGCTGACGCGGGTGCCGCGCCTATGCCAAGGTGCATGGCCTGTCTTGGCCAGGGCGAAAGTCCCTGCCGGTAGAATCACGTTTTTAACAGCCCTCCTTCTTTCCATGTCTGCTTGGGTCCTACCGGATCACATTGCCGATGTCCTGCCCTCCGAGGCCCGGCACATCGAAGAATTACGCCGCGGGCTGCTCGACACTGCATGCCGTTATGGGTACGAGTTGGTGATGCCGCCGCTGCTTGAGCATCTGGAATCGCTGCTCACTGGCTCGGGTGAGGCGCTCGATCTGCAAACCTTCAAGCTTGTCGATCAGATCTCTGGTCGCATGATGGGCTTGCGCGCGGACACCACGCAGCAGGTGGCGCGCATCGATGCCCATCTCCTCAATCGCCAGGGAACGGCACGCCTGTGTTACTGCGGCCCGGTTCTGCACACCTGGCCTGATCGGCCCCATGCCACGCGCGAGCCCTTGCAGTTTGGTGCCGAAATCTATGGCCACGCCGGGTTGGAAGCGGACCTAGAAGCCCTCGAATTGGCATTGGCTTGCCTGCGCGTGGCTGGGGTGTGCCACACCAGTGTGGACTTGGCGGATGTCCGCATCGTTCGCAGCCTTTTGGCAGGAGTCCCTGTGGACGCGAATGTGCTGCGCGATGTGTACGCCGCACTGGCTTCCAAGGACGCGAGCGAATTGGCCCAGTTGACCCGAAATTTTCCTGCGCCGTCGCGCGAAGGCTTGCAAGCACTCCTGCAGCTGTACGGTGATGAGTCTGTGTTGATTGAGGCTGAAAAGGCACTCAAACGCACGCCTGCTGTGCGTGAATCGCTATCAAATTTGAAGTGGCTTGCGGCGCGCCTTGAGGGCACGCGCGTGAGTTTCGACTTGGCGGACCTCCGGGGCTACGCCTACTACAGCGGCGTGCGCTTCGCTATCTATTCCGAGACTGCCGGCGATGCGCTGGTGCGGGGCGGACGCTACGACGAAGTGGGTGCTGTGTTTGGCCGCAACCGGCCGGCAGCAGGGTTCAGCCTGGACCTCAAGCAACTGGTGGGCGCCGTGCCGGCACGGGCGCTCAAGGCCGCGATTCGTGCGCCGTGGGACGAGGCCAAAGATCTGCGTGTCGCCATCGCTGCCTTGCGCAGCCAGGGCGAGACGGTGGTGTGTTCGATGCCCGGGCGTGGCAGCGAGGTGGATGAGTTTTGCTGCGATCGCGAACTTGTGCATGCCGATGGGCGCTGGATGGTGCAAGCCATTGGACGTTTTTGATAATTGAATTGGGTTTGAGATGAAAACTACCAAAGGTCGTAATGTGGTCGTGGTCGGCACTCAGTGGGGTGACGAAGGCAAGGGCAAGCTGGTGGATTGGCTGACCGAGAGTGCTCAGGGCGTCGTGCGTTTCCAGGGTGGACACAATGCCGGCCACACGCTGGTCATCAATGGCGTCAAGACCGCTTTGCACCTCATTCCCAGCGGCATCATGCGCGCGGGCGTGAAGTGCTACATCGGCAACGGCGTGGTGCTGTCGGCCGCCAAGTTGTTCGAAGAAATCGAAGGCCTTGAAAAGGCCGGCGTCGAAGTGCGATCACGCTTGCGCATCAGCGAGGCCTGCCCCCTGATCCTGCCGTTCCATGCTGCGCTGGACGTCGCGCGCGAAGCTGCACGTGAACAAGGCGGCAGCGAAAAAATTGGCACCACCGGCCGGGGTATCGGCCCTGCCTATGAAGACAAGATCGCCCGCCGCGCCCTGCGCGTGCAGGATATGAAACACCCGGAGCGTTTTGCGCAAAAGCTGCGTGAATTGCTGGCACTCCACAACCATGTTTTGAGTACCTTCCTGGACTCCAAGCGGTTTGATTTTGGCCCTGGGCTGGCGCAGTACCTTCGCGATGGCCAGGTGCAATTCGAACCCGTCTATGAAGAGGCCATGCGCCACGCCGAATTGCTCAAACCCATGATGGCCGACGTGTCGCGCGAATTGAACGAGGCCCACCAGCATGGGGCGAATCTGTTGTTCGAAGGCGCGCAAGGCACCTTGTTGGATGTGGACCATGGCACCTATCCCTATGTGACCTCCAGCAACTGCGTGGCGGGCAATGCGGCCGCAGGCGCCGGAGTCGGACCGGGCATGCTGCATTACATCCTGGGCATCACCAAGGCCTACTGCACCCGAGTGGGCGGCGGCCCTTTCCCGACCGAGCTGGACTGGGATGTGCCGGGCACGCCTGGGTACCACATGAGCACTGTAGGCGCGGAGAAGGGCGTCACAACCGGGCGCAGCCGGCGTTGTGGCTGGTTCGATGCGGCATTGCTCAAGCGCAGCGCCCAGGTGAATGGCCTGACTGGGTTGTGTATCACCAAGCTGGACGTTCTGGACGGCTTGAAAGAATTGAAGCTGTGCACAGGCTATGAACTCGACGGCCAGCACATTGACCTGCTGCCCATGGGAGCAGACGACATCGCGCGCTGCAAGCCCGTGTACGAAACCATGGCGGGTTGGAGCGACTCCACGGTGGGCGTAACCCAGTATGACGAGCTCCCTGTCAATGCTCGCCTGTACCTGCAGCGCATTGAGCATGTCACTGGCGTGCCGGTGGCCATGATCTCCACCAGCCCCGACCGTGATCACACCATCATGATGCAGCACCCCTATCTGCCTGAATAAGTGCCAAATAGGCCTCAAAGCCTTTTCCATTGGGCGCAAATAGCTATTAAATTAGGAGTTAAGAATGTTGACAGAAGATGGCAGGCACCTGTACGTAAGCTATGACGAATACCACAACCTCATAGAAAAGCTGGCGCTCAAGGTGCACCAGTCCGGTTGGGCGTTCGACACAATTTTGTGCTTGGCCCGTGGCGGCTTGCGTCCGGGAGACATGTTGAGCCGCATCTTTGACAAGCCTTTGGCCATCATGTCCACCAGTTCTTACCGGGCTGAAGCGGGCACAGTGCAAGGCCATTTGGATATCGCTCGTTTCATCACGACGCCCAAAGGCGAAATTGCCGGTCGTGTGCTGTTGGTGGATGACTTGGCAGACTCAGGCCACACGCTGCATGCGGTCATAGACATGCTCCGCAACAGCTACTCTCCCATTACGGAATTGCGCAGTGCGGTCATCTGGACCAAAGGCATGTCGAACTTCACTCCGGACTACTCTGTAGAGTTCTTGCCCACAAACCCCTGGATCCACCAGCCGTTTGAGACGTATGACAACTTGAGTCCCGACAAGTTGCTTGAAAAGTGGAAGGTTTGATTTTTCAGGGCTTTGCTATGCTATAGTTGCTCTCTTCGCTGCACGGAAGCCTCCTTCAAAGAGGGTCTGTGCCAGCCAGGCCCGGGGGTTCAAGAG